>JANRLG010000107.1:0-29732 GCA_033762835.1 Thermoanaerobaculia bacterium | reverse complement strand
TTCGGCCTGCTGCGGGCGCTCAAGGACCCGCAGGTGGCGCGCTCGATCCGTCTCGGGCTCGCCATCGCCCAACGGTACGGCCGCGAGCTCGAAAAGTAGGCCGACGAGCCCGGCCGTGCACGAGTTGTCGATCGCCCACAGCTTGGCGGAGCTGGCCGAAGAAGCCGCCCGCCGGGCCGGGGTCCGCAAGGTGGTGGCGCTTCGTCTCGACATCGGAGCGCTCGCCGGCATCGAGCCGGGTGCGCTCGAATTCAGCTGGGAGATTGCCGCGCGCGATACCATCTTGGCCGGCTCTCGTCTCGACATTCGCCGGCTTCCCGTCGTCGTGCACTGCGCGGTCTGCGACGCCGACGGCGAGTTGGCCGACTTTCGACGCTTCCGTTGTCCGCGCTGTGACACCCCCAGCGCGGACCTGCGCCAGGGTCGCGAGCTCGAGATCACGGGCCTCGAAGTCGAGACGCTCGAAGGAGTGGCATGACGACACGCATCCTGGAAGTCCGCCAGGGCATCCTCAACAAAAACGACCAGCTCGCCCGCGAGCTGCGGGAGTCCTACCGGCAAGCCGGGGTGCTGGTGCTGAACCTGGTGTCGAGCCCGGGCACGGGCAAAACGGCGTTCCTCGAGCGCACGTTGCGCACGATGGTCGACCGCGGGGACCGCGTGGCCGCCTTGGTGGGGGATCTCGAAACCGACAACGACGCCCGCCGCCTGGCCGCGAGCGGCGCCCCGGTGCGCCAGATCAACACCCACGGCCGGTGCCACCTCGAAGCCGAGATGGTCGCCGGTCATCTGGCGGATTGGGATCTCGCGGGCTTCGACGTGTTGTTCGTCGAAAACGTCGGCAATCTGGTCTGCCCGTCGAGTTACGACCTCGGCGAGGCGTTGCGCGTCGTGCTGCTGTCGGTCACCGAGGGCGAAGACAAGCCGCTCAAGTACCCGGGCATTTTCAACTCGGCGGACCTGGCCGTGATCACCAAGTGGGACCTGGCTGGCCCGTGTGAGTTCGACGACGCCGCTGCCACCGCGGCCATCCACTCGGTGCGGCCGGGGTTACCGATCCTGCGCGTGTCGGCCAAGACGGGGCACGGCATGGCCGAGTGGCTCGCCTACCTCGACGCCCGGCGCGCGGCCACCCCCTCCATCCGCTAGAGGAGATCGCGCTGAACCTCGAGCTCGGCCCGTTTCCGCCTGCCCTCGCGGCCTCCGGCGGCGCCCGGCTCGAACGGGCCGCGGCGGCCGCCCGGGCCATGGCGGACGAGCTGTCGACCGCCGAGCTGGCGGCCACCACCGCCCGCCAGCTCACCGTGGCACTGACGGCCGAGTGGGCAACCGTGGCGGTCACGGACGAGGCCGAGCTGGTGCTCGAACGGGGTCACCGCCACGGCGGCGGGGCCTTCGCGGAACCCGGCACCGCCGAGATCGTCTGCTGGGTGGTCGGCCGGCGCCAGGGGTTCGTCGGCAACGATCCCCACGGGACACTGCCCGACGGCGGCCCGAGCCTCGCCGCCCTCGGCTGGCGCAACGTCCTCGCGGTGCCCGCGCTCAACCACCAGGGCCGGGTCGTGGCGGTGCTCGTGGCCGGGGACCGGCGCGACGGCGGGCCGTTTTCCGCCGCCGATCGTTCGATCGCCGAAGTTCTCGCGCTGTCCGCCACCGTCGGCTTCGAGCGCGCTCTGTTGCTCGAACGGCTGACCGACTGGTCGACCAGCCTCGAAGCGCTGCTCGCCTTCAGCGCCTCGGTCAACTCCCACCTCGATCCGCCCGCCCTCGTGCGCCACCTCGTCGAACACGCGGCGTTGTTCGTCAAGGCGAGTGGCGGCCGGGCGGGCTTACTCGACGCCGACATCGAGCCGCCGGCCTTGGTCTCGGCGGCCTACTGGCGGCGCGGCACCTGGCTCGAGCGCCCGGAGCGCTTCGTGCGCGGCCAGGGGCTCGCGGGGTTCGTGCTCGACAAGGAGTTTCCCTACCTTTCGAACGACTACCCCAACGACCCGCTGGCCGACTCCGAATTGGCCCGCGCCGACGACGTGCGGCGGGCCTTGGCGATTCCCATCCGCGGCTCCGATCACGGTGTGCTCGGCTTCTTCGAGCTGCACCGCAGCGGCCACCTGCCGCCGTTCTCCTGGCAGGAGGCGGCGTTTCTGGAATCCCTCGCCAACACCACCGCGGTGGCGATCGAAAACGCCCGCCTGCTGGCGGCGCTCGCGGCCAAGAGCCAGGAGATCCGCAATCTGTCGGCCCACAACGTCGAGCGGCTCGAAGACGAACGCCGCTACATCGCCCGCGAGTTGCACGACGAAGCGGGCCAGGCGCTGGTGGGGGTCAAGCTCGGTCTCCAGGTGATGGCGCGGCTGGTGCCACCGGAGCTGCCGGCCCTGCGCGACGAGCTCGACCAGCTGCGCGACCACGTCAACGGTGCCACGACGCGGATCAAGGACCTCGCCCAGCGGCTGCGTCCGCCCGCCCTCGATCAGCTCGGCCTCGAGGTGGCCCTGCGCCAGCTCGCCACCGAATACGGCGTGCGCGCCGGCTTCACCTTCGAGTTCGACGTCGACCCGCTGCCCACCCGCCTGCCCTCGGTGGCGGAGACGGCGCTCTTTCGCATCGCCCAGGAGGCCCTGACCAACGTCGCCGCTCATGCCGGAGCGACCCGGGTCTGGCTCCGCCTCGGCCACGGCGACCAAGGAGTGGCCCTGTCGGTGGCGGACGACGGCCGCGGGTTCGAGCCCAGCACGACGCGAGGGCTCGGTTTGCTCGGCATTCAGGAGCGGGTGGACCGGCTCGGCGGCGAGTTCCGTCTGCGCTCGACCCCCGGCGTGGGCACGGCCGTGGCGGTGCTGATTCCGGTCGACGACGAGGGCGAGTGACGATGGCCAGCCGCGTTTTCCTGGTCGACGACCATGCCCTGGTGCGCCGCGGCTTGGCGGCGCTGTTGGCGACCGACGGGCGCTTCCAAGTAGTGGGTGAAGCGGGCAACGGGGAGGATGCGCTTTGCCGGCTCGAGCACACCCCCGCGGACCTCGTGGTGCTCGATCTCTCCATGCCTCGGCTCGATGGGCTCGAAACCCTTCGCCGCCTGCGCGCCACGGGCTCGCGGGTGCGCATTCTGGTGCTCTCGATGTACGACGACACCCAGTTCGTGGCCCAGGCCCTGGCCGACGGCGCCCACGGGTACCTCCTGAAGCACGCCATGGACGACGAGCTGTTCCACGCCCTCGAAGCGCTGCTCCGCGGTGGCCGCTACACCAGCCGCGAAATCGACATGGGCCGCGTCTCCGCCCTCGAGATGGCGCGCTCCGAGCTCACCGCCCGCGAGCGCGAGGTGCTGCAACTGATCGCCGCCGGCCACACCACCCAAGAAGTCGCCGACATCCTCTCGATCAGCCCCCACACCGCCACCCGCCACCGTGCGAACCTGATGCAGAAACTCGACGTCCACAACCAGGTCGAGCTGGTGCGCGCCGCCGTGGCCCGGGGCCTGGTGATGATGCCGCGGGGCGGTTGACCGCGAACGGCCGGGCGCGCATACTCCCTGCGATGATCTCGGCGACCACCCTCCGCACCCTCGGCTCGAACGGCGTGAATTCTCTGAATAACGCTTGGCCCAGGGTGCGCACCCCAGGGTAGACGCCGAACTCGATCGCGCGACACCCGACGGCCCGCACCGATTTCTCGGTGCGGGCCGTTTTCTTTTTTCCGCGGAAAGGAGCCCGCCGCCATGTGTTCGATTCTCGGCCTCTTCGATCTCGCTTCCGACCCCGCCGGCGCTCGGCGCCTCGCCCTCGAGCTGTCCGCTCGCCAACGCCACCGCGGCCCCGACTGGAGCGGCGTCTTCGCCGACGAACGGGCCGTCCTCGCCCACGAGCGGCTGTCGATCGTCGACGTCGAAGGCGGCAGCCAGCCGCTCCGCTCGGCGGACGGCCAGCTAGTGCTCGCGGTCAACGGCGAGATCTACAACCACCGGGAGCTGCGCGCGGGTCTGGGCAGCGCCTACGACTTCCAGACCGAGAGCGACTGCGAGGTGATCAACGCGCTGTGGCGGCAGCAGGGACCGGCGTTTTTGGGCCGCTTGAACGGCATCTTCGCCTTCGCCCTGTGGGACCGCGACCAGGGCCGCTACTTGATCGCCCGCGATCCGCTCGGCGTTTGCCCGCTTTACCTGGGCCGCGACGAAGCGGGCCAGCTCTTCGTGGCCTCCGAGATGAAAGCCCTGGTCGGGGTCTGCCGGACGATCGAGGTGTTTCCGCCCGGTTGTTTGCTCGACAGTGCGGACGGCCGGATCGTTCGCTACTGGCAGCCCGCTTGGCGGGACTACGAAGCCGTGGCCGGTACGCCCCTCGACCGCGCCACCCTGCGGGCGAGCTTCGAAGCCGCCGTCCAGCGCCAGTTGATGACCGACGTACCCTACGGCGTGCTGCTCTCGGGCGGGCTCGACTCGTCCCTCGTGGCCGCCACGGCGGCGCGCTTCGCGGCCCGGCGGATCGAAGACGGCGGCGCCTCCGAAGCCTGGTGGCCGCGCCTCCACTCCTTCGCCATCGGTCTTGCCTCGTCCCCGGACTTGGTGGCCGCCCAGCGGGTGGCGACGGCCCTGGGCAGCGTCCATCACGAGTTCCGCTACACCGTCCAGGAAGGGATCGACGCCCTGCCGGACGTCATTCGCCACGTCGAGAGTTACGACGTGACGACCGTTCGCGCCTCGACGCCGATGTACCTGCTCGCCCGGCGCATCCGCGCCATGGGCGTCAAGATGGTGCTCTCGGGAGAAGGCTCGGACGAGATCTTCGGCGGCTACCTCTACTTCCACAAGGCGCCCTCGGCACGCGCATTCCACGAAGAGACCGTCCGCAAGCTCGACCACCTGCACCTCTACGACTGCCTGCGGGCCAACAAGTCCATGGCAGCTTGGGGCGTCGAGGCGCGGGTGCCGTTCCTCGACCTCGAGTTTCTCGACCTCGCCATGAGCTTCGACCCCGAGGAGAAGCGGGTCCTGCCCGGACGCATGGAGAAGCAGCCCCTGCGGGAAGCCTTCGTGGGGACCTTGCCGGACGACATCCTCTGGCGCCAGAAGGAGCAGTTTTCAGACGGCGTCGGCTACGAGTGGATCGACTCTCTGAAGGCCGTGGCCGAACGCGAGGTGAACGACACGGACTTCGCCCGGGCCGCGTGGCGCTTCCCCGTGAATCCCCCGACGACCAAGGAGGCGTACTTCTACCGCCGCTTGTTCGAGGCCAGTTTCCCCGGCGACGCCGCCGCGGCCACCGTTCCCGGCGGACCGAGCATCGCCTGCTCGACGCCGGCAGCGATCGCCTGGGATCCGTCCTTCGCCGCTTCCGCCGACCCCTCGGGGCGCTCGGTCCAGGGCATCCACGACCCCGCGACGGCGTGTTACGCTGCCGGCTCCGCGTGAAGAAGACCGTTCTTGTTTATGGACTGCTCGGCGGCGTGCTGATCGCCGTCTTGAAGGCCATCGAGTACCGCTTCCTGGTGCTCGAACACTCCTTCGAGATCTACGGCGGCTTGATCGCGCTGCTGTTTTCGAGCCTCGGCATTTGGCTCGGCCTGAAACTGACCCGGAGGCACGAGACCGTCGTGGTGCGCGAAGTGCCGGTGGCCGAGCCCTTCGTGCGGGACGAACGGCGGCGCGAGGAGCTCGGTATCACCCCCCGCGAGCTCGAGATCCTCGAGGCGATGGCCGCGGGCCTCTCCAACCGGGAGATCGCGGCCAAGCTGTTCGTCAGCGAGAACACCGTGAAAACCCACGCCGCCCGGCTGTTCGACAAGCTCTCGGCCCAGCGCCGCACTCAGGCCGTGCAGCGCGCGAAGGAGGCCGGGATCATCACCTGAAAGGGTGATTTTGGGCGGCTCGGGGCGAGATCACCCGTTCGGGTGACGCGCCGGAGCGGAGCGAGCGGGCATTCTCGGCGCCGTGCTCCCACCGCTCCCCAGGAGGATTCGAACCATGAAGAAGATCGTGCTCACCTTCGGCTTGATCGCCGGCGGCATCCTGGCCGCCATGCTGCTCATCACCCTGCCGTTCCACGAACAAATCGGCCTCGACACCGGCGCCTTGATCGGCTACACCACGATGGTGCTGGCGTTCCTGTTGATCTTCTTCGGCGTGCGCTCCTACCGCGACAACGTCGCCGGGGGCACCGTGCGCTTCGGCCGGGCTTTCCTCGTGGGCGCCCTGATCTCTCTGGTGGCGTCGACCTGCTACGTGGTCACCTGGGAGGCGATCTACTTCAAGTACGGCAAGCAGTTCGTGGCCAAGTACCAGGACCACACGCTCGCCAAGGCGCGCGCCCAGGGCGACGATGAGGCCACGTTGGCCGCGAAGAAGGCCAAGATGGACGAGTTCGCCAAGCTCTACGACAACGTCGCCTTCAACGCCGCGGTCACCTTCCTCGAGCCCCTGCCCGTGGCCCTCATCGTGGCCCTGGTCTCGGCCGGGGTGTTGAGCCGGAAGAAGGGCCGGGGTAGGGACGTGGCCGTCGGCGCGTGATCGGAATCAAGAGGGCGGCCCCCTGTGGCCGCCCTCCCGGGTGCGGCTGGTATCCACCCTCCCCGCCCCGTACAATCGGGCCATGGTGGCACGGACGACGGAATGGGCTTTTCTCGGTCGCGTGCCCTACGCCGAGGGCTTGGCGCTCCAGCAAGTCACCGCCGCCGGATTGAAGCGGGGTGACGGGCCGGAGCGCCTCCTGTTGCTCGAGCACCCACCGGTCTTCACCCTCGGGCGGAACGCCTCCGAGGCCGACATCGTGGCGCCGCGCGAGTGGCTGGAAGCCCAGGGCATCGAGGTCCACGAGACCAACCGCGGCGGCGAGGTGACGTACCACGGCCCCGGCCAGTTGGTCGGCTACCCGATCCTCAACTTGAACCCGGACCGCCGCGACATCCGCCGCTACGTCCGGGATCTCCAGGAAGTCCTGATCCGCACCCTCGCCGACTTCGGGGTCACCGCCTTTCGCCACGAGGCGCCCGGACACATCGGCGTCTGGGTTCGGGAGGGCAAGATCGCCTCGATCGGCGTCCACCTCTCTCGCTGGGTCACCACCCACGGCTTTGCCTTGAACGTGACCACCGACCTCGGGCACTTCGGCGGCATCGTGCCCTGCGGCTTGGTCGGCGTGCGCATGGTGGCGTTGTCCGAGCTGGTGGCCGAGGCCCCGAGCCTCGAGGCCGTCGCCGCGCGGGTGGTCCACCACTTCGGACCGGTGTTCGACCGCCAGGTGGTGCCGCCGGGGGGCTCGGCTTGACCTCCCTGCCCACTTCCCCACTCGCGGCCAACGTCGGCTTCAACGCCGTGGTGGTGGCGGTCACGGCAGAGGTCCCCCGCGTGCTGACGGTAACGGCCAAGGACCTGGCCGACACCGAACGCGACCCGGTCATCGCAGGCCTGCCCTATGGCCGGCTGGATTCCGCCGGGGACCGCACCCTCGAGCTCGGCCTGCGACGGACGGTGACCGAGCACAGCGGCCTCGAGCTTGGCTACGTCGAGCAGCTCTACACCTTCGGCGACCTGCACCGCGACCGCGGCGGCTTGCGCGACCGGCGGCGGGAGATCTCCGTCGGCTACCTCGCCCTGGTGCGCGAGAGCGCCCTCGGGGGCGGCGCCGCGCGCTGGCGCGACGGCTACGAGTTCTTCCCCTGGGAAGACTGGCGGGACGGTCGGCCCGCGGTGCTCGATCGCGAGCTCGCCCCGGCCGTGGAGCGGTGGATCGACGAGGCCGACGGCGCCCCGGCGCGCACCGAGCGCCGCGAACGAGCCGAGATCGTCTTCGGCCTGGGCGGCGTCGGCTGGGACGGCGAGCGAGTCCTCGAGCGTTACGAGCTGCTGTACGAGATGGGCCTCGTGGCCGAGGCCTGGCGCGACCGCGCCGCCGCCGGCCGCCCGGCCACCCGGCCGCCCGGCTTGCCGCAGCTCGGCCAGGCCCTGGTCATCGACCACCGGCGCATCCTCGCCACCGCTCTCGGCCGGTTGCGCGGCAAGCTGCGCTATCGCCCGGTGGTCTTCGAGCTGCTGCCGGCGACCTTCACCTTGTTGCAGCTCCAAAAGACGGTCGAAGCCCTGGCGGGGGTCCCGCTCCACAAGGGCAACTTCCGGCGCCTGGTCGAACACGGCGGGCTGGTCGAAGGCACCGGCACCTTGGAGACCCAGACCGGCGGCCGGCCGGCGGAGATGTTCCGCTTCCGGCGCGAGGTCCTGCGCGAACGGCCGGCACCAGGCGTGGGGTTGCCAGGGGTGCGCTCGGGTTAGGGTGTGGCCCCCTCGGCTATCATCACCTCCGCCTGCGACTCACCGGAGAACCACCATGCGCTCACTCACCCTTCGTTGCTTGCTCCCTGCCCTCGTGATCTGCGCCGGAGCCCTGTCCGCCGGGGCGTCCGGGGACACCATCCTCGGCGTCTGGATGACCCAGCCCACCGACAAGGGTTGGGCCCACGTCGAGATCGCCAAGAGCGGCGACCGGTACCACGGCACCATCGTCAACCTCGACAACCCGAACTTCCCCGCGGGCGATCCGATGGCCGGCAAACCCAAGGTCGACCGCGAAAACCCGGAGGCCTCGTTGAAATCCCGGCCGATCCTCGGTCTGCGCCTCATGGACGGCTTCACCTACGCCGGGGACGGCGTGTGGGAAGACGGCACCATCTACGACCCGGAATCCGGCAAGACCTACTCCTGCAAGATGACCCTGGTGGGCGACACCTTGAAGGTGCGCGGCTACATCGGCATCTCGCTGCTCGGCCGCACGACCGAGTGGACCCGCGTGCCGACGCACTGAGCCCACCATGAAGAAGTCCACCAAGATCGTTCTGTTCGTCGTCCTCGCGGGCCTGCTGCTGTGCGGCCTGCTCTTCGTCGTCTTCCTCGGCGCTCTCCTGGGCGGCGGCGGGGCCGCGGCCGTTCCGCGCCAGGCGTATCTCGAGCTCGAGATCGGTGCGGCACCGCCCGAAATCACCCCCGAGGACCCGTTGTCGAGCCTGTTGTCGAGCCCCCGGCTGCGCATGCGGGACTGGGTGGAGGCCCTCGATGCCGCGTCGCGCGATGCGCGCATTCGCGGGCTCGTGGTCAAGGTCGCGCCGAGCGGCATGGGCTTCGGCCAGATCCAAGAGCTCCGCGACGCCCTGGTGGCCTTCCGCAAGGCCGGCAAGCCGACGATCGCCTGGGCGGACACCTTCGGCGAGTTCGGCCCCGGCGACGGCGCCTACTACCTGGCGACCGCCTGCGACGAGATCTACCTGCAACCGTCCGGGGACATCGGCCTCGCCGGGTTGATGGCCGAGTCACCTTTCCTGCGCGGCGCCTTCGACAAAGCCGGCATCGTGCCGCGCATGGACCATCGCCACGAGTTCAAGAACGCGATGAACATGTACACCGAGAAGGCGTTCACGGAGGCCCACCGGCGGGCCACCCAGGAGCTGCTCGACTCGCTCTGGAGCCAGATGCTCACGGGCATCGCCGAGGCGCGCAAAATGACCCCGGAGGCGCTGCGCGCCCTGGTCGGCCGCGGCCCGTTCCTCGGCCAGGAAGCCAAGGATGCCCAGCTCGTGGACGCGCTTGCCTATCGCGACGAAGTGTTCGCCAAGGTCGCCGAGCGCTTCGGTACCGACGAAGCGGTGACCCTGGGCGACTACTGGGCCGCCGCCGACAAGCCCAATCGCAAGGGCACGCCGATCGCGCTGATCTACGGCATCGGCGCCGTGCAGCGGGGCGAGGGCGGCCACGACCCGCTCACCGGCAGCTTCGTCTTGGGCGGCGACTCGGTGGCCGAGGCGTTCCGGGACGCGATCGAGGACGAGGACATCGAAGCGATCGTTTTCCGCGTCGACAGCCCCGGCGGCTCCTACGTCGCCTCGGACACGGTGTGGCGCGAGACCGTGCGCGCCAAGCAGGCCGGCAAGCCGGTGATCGTCTCGATGGTCGACGTCGCGGGCTCGGGCGGCTACTTCGTCGCCATGGAGGCCGACAAGATCGTGGCCCAGCCGGGCACGATCACGGGTTCGATCGGGGTGCTCGGCGGCAAACTGCTGACCAACGGCCTGTGGGACAAGATCGGCATCTCCTTCGATTCGGTCCAGACCGCCGAGCTGGCGGACATGTGGAGCTCGTCCCACGACTACGGCGAGGCGGAATGGAGCCGCTTCCAGGCTTGGCTCGACCGCGTTTACGAGGACTTCACGAGCAAGGTGGCCGCGGGCCGCAAGTTGCCCAAGGACAAGGTGCTCGAGATCGCCAAGGGACGCATCTGGACGGGTGAGACGGCGAAGACGATCGGCTTGGTCGACGAGCTGGGCGGCTTCCCCACCGCCTTCCGTCTCGCCCGCGAGGCCGCTGGCCTCGAGCCCCAGGCAGCGATCGAGATCCGCGAGTTCCCGCGTCCGCGGACGACCTGGGAGATCCTCACCGACAAGAGCCGGCCCACCGGCACCGACGCCGTGTTCCTGCGGCTGATTGAAACCCTCCGCCCGCTTGCCCAGGTCGCCCAGCGCACGGGTCTGCTCGGCCCGAAGCCGGGAGTGTTGTCGATGGAGGAGATGGTGGTGACGGGAAAGTAGGCGCCCTTTCTTGCCCTCTTCCCGCGCTACCATGGGCTCGTCATGCATTCGGCCAGCGAACCCCTGCGTTTCACCCTCGCCCTGAAGCTGCGCAGCCTGCGCAAGGCGCGGGGCCTGTCGCTGCAGCAGTTGGCCGAAACGTCCGGGCTCGCCGTGTCCTACCTCTCGGAGATCGAGAAGGCGCGGAAGTACCCCAAGCCGGAAAAGCTGCTGGACTTGGCGGCGGCCCTCGGGGTCGAGTTCGACGACCTGGTATCTCAACGGGTCGAGGAGCGCCTCCAGGACGTGCGGTCGTTGGTCGGCTCGGAGTGGTTCCGGGAGTTTCCCTTCGAGCTGTTCGGCCTCGAGACCGAGGACGTCTTCGGGCTGGTCAGCCGCGATCCGGACCGCGCCGGCGCCCTGCTGCGCACGTTTCTCGAGGTCGGCCGCACCTACGACGTCCACGTCGAGCAGTTCCTGCTCGCCGCCTTACGTTCCTACCAGCAACTCAACCGCAACCACTTCGAATACTTGGAGCTGGCCGCCGCGGCCTGCCGCCAACGCCGGGGCTGGAGCGCCGCCAACCCGCCGGACGCCGAGACGCTCGCCGCCGCCCTGGTCGCCGACTGGGGTTACCGGATCGACGAAGAAACCCTGGCGAGCCACCCGGAGCTCGGCGGCCTGCGCTCCCTCTACGTCGCGGGCGAGTCGCCCCAGCTGCTGCTGAACGGCCGGCTCAAATCGATCCAGAAGACCTTCGTGTTGGCCCGGGAGCTAGGCTTCCGGGAGCTGGGCCTGAGCGTGCGCCCGCTGACTTCGTCGTGGCTGTCCGTCGAGACCTTCGACCAAGTCCTCAACAACTTCCGCGCCTCCTACTTCGCGGGGGCGTTGCTGCTCGATCGCGATCGCCTGACCGCCGACTTGACCGTGCTGTTCGCCGAAACCCGCTGGCGCCCCGCGGCCGTGGCCGAGTTGCTGGCCCGCTACCGAGCGACGCCGGAGACGCTGCTCCACCGGCTGACCGAGATCCTGCCCCTCCGCTTCGGGCTCGACGAGCTGTTCTTCCTGCGCTTCACCCATCGCGCCGCCGGCGAGCGGCCGGTATTGACCAAGGTCTACAACATGTCGCGGGTGGCCGTCCCCCACGGGCTCGGGCTGAACGAAACCTACTGCCGGCGGTGGCCCGCCCTGCGCACCCCGGCGGCAGCCGGACCGGCCACCGCCATCGACCTGTCGCGGCTGCATTTCCAGCGCGAGGACGCCGAGTTTCTCGTCCTGACCACCACCCGCCCCTTGGCCCTCGAGCCCAGCGCGCGCTCGAGCGTTGCCCTCGGGTTCCTCCAGGACGCCGCCCTGCGCCGCGCCGTCGCCTTCGGGGCCGATCCGGCGGTGCCGCGGATCGAGGTCGACCTGACCTGCGAACGTTGCCCGCTGACGAATTGCGCCGAGCGCGGACCGGAACCCCGCCACTTCCTCCAAGAGGCTGCCCACGAGCGCCGAGTCCAGGCAGTGGCGGCCCTGGTGACGGACCGCAGGCGGCGATGAACCCGCCCGCCGCGCTCGACCCCCTTTTTCTGCCGTTACTGACGGCCTTCGGCCTGGGACTGCTGGTCGGGCTCGAGCGCCAACGGTCGGGCTCGCACCTCGCGGGCATCCGCACGTTCACTTTGGTCACCACCTTGGGGGCGCTGCTGGCGATCCTGGCGCGCGACTTCGGCGGCTGGCTCGTGGGGCTCGGCTTGGTCGCCGTGGTGGCGCTGCTCGTCATCGGCAACCACTTGCGCGCCCACGGCGGTGATTTCGACGCCGGCCAGACCACCGAGGCGGCCCTGCTCGTGATGTACGGCGTCGGGGCCCTGGTGGTGGTCGGTCCGACCTGGGCCGCCCTGGCGCTGGGCGGCACGGTGATGGTCCTACTGAGCTCGAAGCAGCGGCTCCACGGCTGGGTCGAACGGTTGGGGGAGCGGGACGTCACGGCCATCGCCCGTTTCGTCCTGATTTCGCTGGTCATTTTGCCGGTGTTGCCGGACCGGGCCTACGGTCCTTGGCAGGTGCTCAATCCGCGGCGGTTGTGGTGGATGGTGGTGCTCATCGTGGGCCTGAATCTGCTCGGCTACGTCGCCGGCAAACTCTTCGGCTCCCGGCGTGGGGCGCTGCTGGGGGGTATCCTCGGCGGCCTGGTGTCGTCCACCGCGACCACCCTGGCCGCGGCGCGGCGCGCGCGCACGACGCCGGAGTCGGCCCCGGTGGGGGCGTTGATCGTGACCGCGGCTTCGGTGATCGTCTTCCCGCGGATGGTCCTCGAAGTGGCGGCGGTGGCACCGGGGCTCGCCGCGGGCGTCGCGTGGACCTTCGCCCCCGCGGTGTTGCTGATGATTGTCGGCGTGCTGTTGCTGGTCCGCGCGACCGGCGGCGGCACCGGGACTCCAGACGTCGCGCCCGCCAACTCCACGGACAACCCCACGGAGTTGAAGCCGGCGTTGCTCTTCGCCCTGCTGTACGGCGGGGTGCTGCTCGCCGTGGCGGCCGCCCGGGCGACGCTCGGACCGGGGGCGATCTTCGGCGTCGCGGCGCTCGCGGGGCTGACCGACATCGACGCCATCACGTTGTCGACCGCCGAGCTCGTGGCCACCGGCCGGCTCGACGGCGGGGTGGCAACGCAGACGCTGGTGATCGCGATGGCGGCCAATCTGGTGTTCAAGGCGGTCCTCGCCGGGATGCTCGGAGGCCGCCGACTGCTGGGACTCGTCGCGCTGGTCTTCACGCCAACGTTGTTGAGCCTGCTGTGGGCCCTGCGCCGGCTCGCCGAGCCCTGATAGAGTCTTCCGCACCTGTTTTTTCGAGCATCGCCTTTGGGAGGGAGAGCCATGGACCCGTTCGGACGCCCCCAGTCGCGCCGCCGTTTCGGTGGCGCCCGCTTGCTCATCGCCCTGGTCATCGCCGGCTTCACGCTGATCAGCTACTGGATGAAGCGCGACGTCAACCCGACGACGGGAGAAGTGCAGCGCGTCGACCTATCGCCGGAGCAGGAGATCGCCCTCGGTCTGCAAGCGGCGCCGGAGATGGCCCAGCAACACGGCGGGCTGTACCCGGACGAGCGGATCCAGCGCTTCGCCAAGGACATCGGCCAGCGCCTGGTGAGCCGCAGCTTCGCCGGCAAGAGCCCCTACCAGTTCGACTTCCACGTCTTGGCCGACCCCGAGACGATCAACGCCTTCGCCTTGCCCGGCGGCCAGATCTTCATCACCGCGGCGCTCTTCGACAAGTTCGACACCCCCGGGGAACTGGCCGGGGTGTTCGGCCACGAGATCGGCCACGTCATCGGGCGGCACGGCGCCGAACACATGGCCAAGGGGGCGTTGCTCCAGGGGCTGAGCACCGCCGCGGTCATCGCGACCTACGATCCCGGCGACCCTTCGTCGCGCAATTCCGCCGCCATGGCCCAGATGATCGGCCAGCTGGTGAACCTCAAATACGGCCGCGAGGACGAGCTCGAAAGCGACACTTTCGGCGTGCGGATCATGGCCGAGGCGGGTTACGACCCCCGCGGCATGCTGCGGGTCATGGAGATCCTGCGCGATTCCGCCGGCGGCGCTCGCCAACCGGAGTGGTTCAGCACCCATCCCAACCCCGAGAATCGTCTCGAAGTCATCCAGCAGGCGATCGACAAGGAGTTTCCCGGCGGGGTGCCGGCGAACCTCGAGCGTTGACAGGTCCCGGGACGGCCGGAACGCGCCCGGCCGGTTCCGCCAGAAGCATGAACGCGGAATGAATCGCATCACTCCCGACCTAGAATCGCTCCGTGCGTTTACTGTTGCTCGAAGACGAACCCGCCCTGGCGCGGGCCTTGACCCTCGGTCTGACCGAGGAAGGTTACGCCGTCGACTCCGCGGGCACGCTCCGAGAGGCGGAGCATCTCGCCTTCGTGGTCGCTTACGACGTCATCGTGCTCGATCTGCTGCTGCCCGACGGCTCGGGGCTCGACTTGCTGCGTCGCTTGCGGGCCACCGGCAGCCGGGTGCCGGTGCTCGCCCTGACCGCTCGCGATCGCCTCGAGGACAAGGTGGTGGGTCTCGATGCCGGGGCCGACGACTATCTGACCAAACCCTTCGCCTTCGAGGAGTTGATGGCCCGGCTGCGCAGCCTGCTGCGGCGGCAAGACAAACCGGTGTCCGACTTCCTCGAGCTCGGTGACGTGCGGCTGGACCGCACGCGGCGCTTGGTCACCCGGAGCGGCGAAGCGATCGAGTTGACCACCCGCGAGTTTTCGTTGCTCGAGTACCTCATGCTCCACGCCGGGGCACCGCTGTCGCGGGGCCAAATCGCGGAACACGTCTGGGACTTGGGCTTCGAGGCCCGCTCGAACACCATCGACGTGTTGGTCGGCCGCCTGCGCGCGAAGCTGGCTCCCAGCGCGCCGATCCGCACCCTGATCGGCATCGGTTACGTGTTCGATCGCCCGGCGGGGAGCGCTTCGTGACCAAGACCGGACGGTCTCTGAAGACCTCCGTGGCGTTGTGGTGCGCGGGCCTGTTCACCCTGTTGTATTTGGCCGCGGCGCTGCTCGTGCTGGCTCTCGACCGCACCAACAGCCAGCGCGAACTCCACGTTTTGCTCTACTCCCAGGCCGAGGCCCTGGCGAGCTACCACGCCGCCACCGGGCGGCTCGACTTTCCGGAATTGGTCGAGGCCGAACACGAGCCCCGGCCGGTGTGGCTGCGGGTACTCGACCACGGCCGCCAGCTGGCGGCCACGCCTGGGTTTCCGGCCGACATCGCCCCGGCCGTCGCGACCGGCGAAGACTCGGAAGAAGGGGATCTCGAGGTGTTCGATCACCCCGCCTTCGGCCGGCTGGCGCGCGTGGACCACGAAGCGTGGCGGCAGCCGGGGGTTCGGATCGAGGCCATCAGCTCGGCGAATCTGCTGGCTCGCAGTCTCGAGCGACTGGGGACGGCCCTCGCCTTGGCACCCCTGCTACTCGTGCCACTGGCGGCCCTCGGCGGCCGGCTGCTCGCGACGCGCGCCCTGGCGCCGGTGGACCAGTTGCTGGCTTCGATCGACGGCATCGACACCCGCCACCTGGCAACCCGGCTCGCGACACCGCCGGGGACCGCCCAGGAAATCGCCCAGCTGGCTCACGACTTCAACGGTCTGCTCGACCGCGTCGAGAACGCCAATCTCGCCATGCGTCACTTCACCGCCGACGCCTCCCACGAGTTGCGCACGCCGCTGACGATCCTGCGTACGTCGATCGAGGTGGCCTTGCGCCGGCCGCGGCCCGCCGAGGAGTACCAGCAGCTAGCGGTCGGTTGCCTGAGCGAGATCTCGCGAATCCAGCGGACGGTGGAGAGCCTGCTGATCCTGGCCCGCGACGCCCCGGACACCCCGTTCCAGGCCCCGGCGACCGCCGTCGACTGGTCCGGTCTCGTGGCGCAGGCCCTCGCGACCTTCGAACCCATGGCCCGCGAGCGCGGCGTGGGACTCGTCGGCCACGTCGAGCCGGGCCTGGCGGCTCGTGGAGATGGCGACCTCCTGGGGCTGGCCGTGGTCAATCTGCTCGACAATGCGATCAAATACACCCCGGTCGGACGCCAGGTCGAACTCGAGTTGACCCGCTCCGGTGCGGGGTCACGGCTGGTGATCACCGATCAAGGCCCGGGCGTCGCCCCCGAGGATCGCCCGCACATCTTCGATCGCTTCTACCGCGGTCGCCCCAGCCACAGCGGTCATCGCAACGGCGGCGGCGGAATCGGCCTCGCCGTGGTGCGCTGGGTCGTCGAAGGTCACGGCGGCACCGTCCGGCTGCTCGATCGCGATCTGGGAGCCGCTTTCGAGCTCGAGTTGCCCGGACCGCCGGCGGGTCCCGAGGAGAATCCGTGAATCCCGAGGTTTCGATCGTCGTCCCGGCTTACAACGAGGAAGAGAGCCTGCCCGTGCTGGTCGGCGAAATCCGTGCGGCCTTGGCGGGCCGGTCTGCCGAGATCCTGCTCGTCGACGACGGCTCGACGGATCGCACCGCTGCCGTGGCCCAGGAGCTCGCAGCCGCGGACCCCGCCCTGCGGGTGCTGCGCTTGACCCGGAACAGCGGCCAGTCCGCCGCTCTCGCGGCCGGCTGGCGCGCGGCCCGCGGGGCGGTCGTGGTCACCCTCGACGCCGACCTCCAGAACGATCCGGCGGAGATTCCGCGCCTGCTCGCGAAGCTGGCCGAGGGCTGGGACGTCGTGTCCGGAGTGCGCCGGAACCGCCAGGACACGTGGGTGCGGCTACTGTCGTCGCGCGTCGCCAACGGCGTGCGCAACTGGGCCACGAAGGATCAGGTCACGGATGTCGGCTGCACCCTGCGCGCGGCCCGCCGCGAGTTCCTGGTGGACCTACCGATGTTCACCGGCATGCACCGCTTCCTGCCGACGCTGCTCAAGATGCAGGGGGCGCGGACGACCGAGATCCCGGTGAACCACCGGGCACGGCGTTTCGGCGTCGCCAAGTACGGCATCGGCAACCGACTGTTCCGCGCCGTGGCGGACTTGCTGGCCGTGCGCTGGATGCAGAAGCGCTGGATCGACTTTCGCCGCGCCGAAGAGGTCGTGGTGCCACGGGAGAAGCCCTGATGTCGGACGTGATCGACCCTCGGACCCGGCGACGGGACCTCCTGCTGCTCGCCCTCGCGGCGGCCCTCCTGGTGCTCCCGGGCATCGGCAGCCGCGATCTGTGGAATCCGGACGAGCCCCGCTACGCCGAGGTCGCGCGCGAGATGCTCGAGTCCGGCCAGTGGTTCGTGCCGCATTTGAACGGCGAGATCTACTCGCACAAGCCGCCGCTCCTCATGTGGCTGATGGCCGCGAGCTCGTTCGTCACGGGCGGCATGAACGAAGTCGCAGCGCGGCTGCCCTCGGCCCTGGCGCTCATCGCGGCGACCTTGGCCACCTATCTGCTGGGCCTGTCGCTGCTCGGCTCGCGGCGCGGCGCGCTGGTCGCGGCGGCGATCCTGGCGACGTCCGGGCGCCTGTTGTGGCAGGCCCGGGTGGGCCAGATCGACATGCTGCTGCTGGCTCTCGTGGCCTTCGCCGTGTGGTTCTGGGTGCGCGGTTTCCAGGAAGGTCGCCCCGGCTTCTACCGGCTGTTCTTCCTGTTCGCGGGCTTCGCCACGCTGGCCAAGGGGCCGGTGGGGCTACTGCCGCCGCTCTTCTCGATCCTGGTCTTCTTGTGGCTGACGGGGCGCAAGAGCGAAATCCGCGCAATGCGCATCCCCACCGGTTTGCTGCTGTGGGCTTTGCCGGTGTTGCTCTGGCTCGTACCCGCGGGGTTCCAAGGCGGGACCGAGTACCTCCACGACATCGTCTTCCGCCAGAACGTCACCCGTTATGCGGACCCGTGGCACCACTTCCAACCCTTCTACTACTACCTGGGCACGGTCCCCGGTGACTTCTTCCCGTGGAGCTTGTTGCTGCCGGGCGCGATCCTGCTCGGTCGAAAGCACTTGACCGGCCTGGCCCGGCAGGGTTGGCTCTTCGGCCTCGTCTGGGCGGCAGTCACGATCGTCTTCTTCAGTCTGTCTCCGGCCAAACGCACGGTGTATCCGCTCTCGATGTTTCCCGGTCTCGCCCTCGCCGTCGCCGCCGTGATCGACCACCTGGCGAGTCAAGCCCGCCGTACGAAGTGGCTGACGGTGCCCTTTGCCGCCGTCGGCGCCATCGGGCTCTTGGCGGTGGCCGCGTTGCCGCGAGTGGCCGAGAAGCAGGCCGAGGTGTTGGCGATTCTCGGCGACGGCTTCCTCGGTCTCGTGCGAGTCCTGCCGGTGCTCCTGGCCGTGGCCGGCATCGCCGCAGCGGTGTGGAGCCATCGCGGCCGCCCCCTTCACGCCGCCCTGACGATGGCGGCGGGCTTGGCGCTGATGGGGCTGTGGGCCTTCACCGTGGTGGTTCCCCGCTTCAACGTCCTCAAGACCGCACGACCCCTCGCTGCCGAGCTGGTTGCGAGGATGGCGCCGGGCGAGGCCTACACGATCTATCCCCGTTTCGACGCTCCGTTCGTCTTCTACAGCCGGCGCTGGGCCGAAGTGGTGGCGGGTGAGGAGGAGTTGCAAGCCTTCGCGCGGCGACCTGGGAGGGTTTGGGTGCTGGCCGAACGGGACGATCTCGCCAAGCTCTCGGCTCCGCTGCCCCTCGTCGAAGTGGCCCGCGGGCCGGAACCGAAACAAGGCTACGTCCTGCTGACCACGCCGCCGTAATCGGGCACAATCCCCCGGCATGATGCTGCCGGTCGTCCTCGCCCTGGCTCTACTCGCCCAAGCTCCCGCCTCGCCGATCCGGTTTGCCGATGCGGCGGCGCGGTGGGGCCTCGAGTTCCAGCACCACCGGCGGCCGAGCGGAGAGTTCCCGATGCCGGAGATCATGGGCTCCGGGCTCGCCGTTCTCGACTACGACGGCGACGGCGACGAGGACGTCTTCTTCGTCGACAGCGGTGGTCCGTCGCGGCTCTTCCGCAACGAAGGCGGCGGGCGCTTCGTCGACGTCACGGTTGGCTCGGGGATCGTGCTCCCGGCCCGCTCCTACGCCATGGGCGTCACGGCAGGGGACTACGACGGCGACGGCGATCCAGACCTTTACGTGACCGCCTACGGCCCCAGCCGCCTGTTCGTGAACCAAGGCGACGGCACCTTCCGGGACGGCACCGCGGTGGCCGGGCTCGAGATCGACTCCTGGACCGTCTCCGCCGCCTTCGCCGATGCCGACCTCGACGGCGATCTCGACCTGTACGTCGGCCACTACGTCGATTTTTCGCCCGACAACAACCCGCCCTGCGGCCTCGCCGACAAGGGCCTGCGGTCCTACTGCCACCCCGAGGTCTACCGGGGTCTGCCGGACCGATACTTCGAGAACCGCGGGGACGGAACGTTCGTCGACGCCACCGTTGCCGCGGGGTTCGGGGTCGCCAAGGGCAAAGCCCTCGGGGTGTTGTTCTCGGACTTCGATCTCGACGGCGACCCGGACCTCTACGTCGCCAACGACATGGAGGCCAATTTCCTGTTCGAGAACCAGGGGCCGGGGCCGATCCTCGGGAAGTTCACGGAAGTGGCCATGCTCGCCGGCGCGGCGTTGTCCGAGCGCGGCCAACCGGAAGCCAGCATGGGACTCGAGGCAGGCGATCTCGATGGTGACGGCCGTTTCGAGATCATGACCACCCATCTCGACTTCCAGACCAACGCCGTCTACCGCAGCCGCTCCGGGTTGATCTTCGCGGACGCCCGCCACGCCTTCAAACTCGGCGAGCCGTCCTTCAAGTTCGTGGGTTTCGGGCTCGCCTTCGCGGACTTCGATCACGACGGCCTCACCGACATCACCATCGCCAATGGCCACATCGTCCACAACATCGACGCCTACGGCATCGGTTCGACCTTCCGCCAGCGCAACCAGGTGTTCCGCGGCACCGCCACGAACCGCTTCGAGGAGTTGACCGCCACCGGCCTCGACGCCGTCCGCCCCAGCCGGGGCCTGGCCGTCGGCGACCTCGACGGCGACGGCGACCTCGACCTGGTCATCACGAACAACGACGAACTGGCCGAGGTGTACGAAAACCTCTCCCCCGGCGCCGGGAGCTTCTTGGCCGTTGAGCTCGAAGGACCCGGCCACAACCGCCACGCCATCGGCGCCCGCCTCGAACTCACCGCCCCCGGTCTGCGCCGTCAGGTCCGCGAAGTCCGCACCGCCTCTTCCTACGCCTCCCAAAACGCCCGCGCCGCCCACTTCGGCCTCGCCGGAGCGGACAAGGCGGAACTAGTCGTGAAGTGGCCGGGGGGCGGAACGTGGACGGTGAGAGGGGTGGCCGGGGGATGGCGGGTGCGAGGAGTGGCACCCTGACGCCCGCGCTCGGGAACTTGGGCACCGATCGATTGGATTGTCCCGTTTGGCAGTAGAGTCGTACCTACTTCACTCGGGGACAAGTTCGCCGGAGGTCTCGTGCTGCATCGTGTCCGTTTGCTCGTCGTGGACGATCACTTCGTCGTGCGCAAGGGAGTGTGTGCGCTCCTGGCCGGAGTCGAAGCGATCGCCGTGGTGGGCGAGGCGGCGGATGGTTTAGAAGCGGTGTCCGAGGCGCGCCGCCTACGGCCCGAGGTGATCCTCATGGACCTGCGACTGCCCGGTCTCGACGGCGCCGGCGCGACGCGCCAGATCCTCGCCGAGCAGCCCGAGGTCGGCATCGTGGTGCTGACGAGCGCGGAGGCCGAGGACGATGTGCTCACCGCCGTGCGGGCCGGTGCCACCGGCTATCTGGCGAAGAGCTCCCCCCGGGAGGAGTTCATCACCGCCGTGACGCGTGCCGCCCGCGGTGAAATGTCCCTGCCGTCGCGGCTCTCCCGGCGTCTGTTCGGACGGCCGGCGGCGGCGCAGGAAGCCGCCGAGTCGCTCACTTCCCGCGAGCGAGAGGTGCTCGGCCGGGTCGCCCGCGGCTGGAGCAATCGGCGAATCGCCGAAGAGCTCCGGGTCGCCGAGATCACCGTGCGGAGCCACGTCAGCCACATCCTCGACAAGCTCGGGGTGGCCAACCGTGTCGAGGCCTCCCTGTACGCCCTGCGCTGCGGCTTGGTGAAGCTCGAGGACGCCTGACGGCGCCCCGGTCGCCATGAACGCGGTGGGCAGTACGGAAACCCGGCGGCTGCGGGCGCGCTGGCCGGGGCTGCTCGGGGTCGGCAACGGTTTGCTGTTCCTCGGCGCCTTGGGCTTCTTCGTGGCCTCGCCCCCACCGTGGCCGGCCGCGCGGACGGCGGCTCTCGGAGTGTTGTTGCTTTGTGCCGTCGTCGGGCTGATGCTGCGGCGGCGCTTCTGGGTCACCCTCGACGGCGAGCTGGCCCGGCGGAAACACCTCGAGCAGGAGGCGCGGGCCGCGGACCGGGCCAAAAGCCGATTCCTCGCCAACCTCAGCCACGAGGTGCGTACGCCGCTCCACGGCATTCTCGGGCTGACCGAGCTGCTGGAGCGCGGCCCCTTGACCCCCGCGCAGGAGGTCTACGCGCGGGATATCCGCTCCTCGGCCGAGGCCTTGCTGGCGATCGTCGAGGACATCCTGGACCTGTCCCGCATCGAGGCTGGCCGACTGGAACTCCGCCCGCGCGACTTCCGGTTGCGAGAGTTGGTCGCTGAAGCGGTGCGACTGCTCTCCGCTCAGGCCGCCCAGCGCGAGGTCGAAGTCGAAATGCAGGTGGCCCCCGAGCTGCCGGAAGCCTGCCACGGCGACGCGGTGCGCCTGCGGCAGGTGCTGTTGAACTTGGTCGGAAACGCCATCCGCCACACTCGCCGCGGCACGGTCACGATCGAGCTGCGGGCGGTTCCGCGAACCGGGGACTCTTCGGGGCTGCGCTGCGAGGTCCGCGACACCGGCGTCGGCATCCGACCGGAAGTACAGGCGCGACTCTTCCAGCCCTTTGCGCGTGCCGAAAGCTCGGGCTCACGCACGACCGGTGGAAGCGGACTGGGCCTGGTGATTTCGAAAAGCATCGTCGAGGCCATGGGCGGCGAAATCGGCTTCGTCAGCGAGCGCGGTCGCGGCTCGAGCTTCTGGTTCCACGTCCCACTCCCACCGGCGCAGGCGTTGCGGCGGTTCGACGGCGGCCGGATCCTGGTGGTCGATGACCGCGAAGTGAACCGTTTGGTTGCTCTCGGCCTCCTCGCCGAGCTCGGTTGCCGGGCGGAGGCGGTCGCGACCGGTGAGGAGGCCCTCGGCCGGCTGGCAGTCGGCGGCTTCGACGCAGTGCTGCTCGACAACGAAATGCCCGGTCTCGATGGCCTGGAGACCTGCCGGCAATGGCGTGCCCGCGAACCGCCGGGAACCCGGCTCCCGGTTCTCGCCCTCACCGCCCACACCGGCGAGCGGGAGCGCGCGGCCTGCCTCGCGGCCGGAATGGACGACGTGTTGACCAAACCGGTCCAGCGGCACGCTTTGGCCGAGCGTCTGGCGCACTGGCTGCAACCAGCGCGGGGACCGGGGCCGGCAGCCGACGAGTTCCTCGCCCGGCGCAGCGACCTCGAGCGGCTCGCGGAGTTGCCCGGGCAGCCGGCGGCCGGCGAGGTCCTGGCGGCCTTCTGGCGCCAGGGCGAAGCCGATCTCGCCGAGATGGCCCGCGCCCTGGCGGCCGGCGACGGCCCGGGCCTGGCCACGGTGGCCCACGGCCTGGCCGGAAGCGCGGCCATTCTCGGCCTTCACACCCTGGCCGAGCTCGTCGGTGCGCTTGCCGAGGCCGCGCGCCGGGGAGAGCTGGCCCACCGCGACTCCGATCTCGCGGCCCTCGAACGGGAGTTTCGCCAGGCCGGCGCGCGGCTGGAGTCGGCATGATCCGCCCGGGCGACCGCGTGGGGCACGTGCGGGTCGAGGGGCCACTCGCCGAGGGCGGCAGGGGGGAGGTGTTCGCCGGCTTCGACGAGAAGCTCGAACGGCCGGTGGCGCTCAAGGCGATTCGCGCCGACCGGGTCGACGCCAAGACCCGGGCTCGCTTCCTCAACGAGGCTCAGATCCTGTCGCGCCTCGATCACCCGAACATCTGTCGCATCCACGGTTATCTCGAAAGCCCGGCCGGCGACTTTCTGGTGCTCGAAAGGATCCGCGGCCGGACGCTCCGCGAGGCGATGCCTCAGGGACTGAGCCCAGCAGCCAAGCTCGCCATTGCCGAAGCCGTGGCGCGGGCCCTCGAGGTGGCCCATCTCCAAGGCATCGTCCACCGGGACTTGAAGCCCGAAAACGTCATGCTGACCGAAGACGGCCAGGTCAAGGTCCTGGACTTCGGTCTGGCGCGGCTGGGTGCGGAAGAACGCCTGGCGTTCGAGCCGGGCGGAGCTTCTCCGGCGATCAGCGGACGCGCGGCGAGCTCCGGTCGGACCACCGTGGGTGAACTGGTGGGAACTCCCGCCAGCATGAGTCCGGAGCAGGCCCGTGGGGAGCCCGCGACGTCGGCGAGCGATTGCTTCGCCCTCGGGTTGTTGCTGCAGGAGCTCCTCACGGGAGAGCCGGCCTACGAACCAGGGCTGCCCGAGCCCCTCCTGCTGGTGAAGGCGGCCGACGGTGACACGCGGCCGCCGCGGGGCCTCGCACCGGATCTTGCCGCTCTCCTCCATCGCCTCCTGGCGGTGGCACCCGCGGCTCGCCCGACGGCGGCCGAAGCAGCGGAACGCCTGGCCTGGATGCGCGCCCGGCCGCGGCGTCGCCGAGTCCGGATCATGGCCGGCTTGGTCATGCTCGGCTTTCTGGCCGGCGGTCTCAAGTACACCGTGGACCTCAGGACGGAGCGCAGTCTCGCCCAGACGGCCCGGCGCAACGCCGAGCAGGAGGCTGCCCGGGCCGAAGCCGCGGCGCGTTTCCTCGAAGAGCTCTTTCGGGCCTCCGACCCGCGGCACGCTCGGGGCACTCTGCCGGACGCCCGGGAACTGCTCCGCCGGGGCACCGAACGCCTCGCGCAGGTGGGGGAGCTTCCGGGCCAGCCGCTTCTCCGTGCCCGCCTGCTCGACACGCTGGGTGCGATTCACACCGAGCTCGGGCTGTACGACGAAGCCCGCCCGCTGCTGCTCGAGGCGGCCACTCTCCAGGAGCGCTTCCGCGGCCCCACGGACCCCGTGTTGGCGGACACCCTGGTGCGCCTCGGATCCCTCGCACAGCTGTCGGGCCGCGAGGACGCCGTCGATCTCTTCCGGCGGGCGCTCGCCATTCGGCTGGCTCGCTTGGGTCCCGAGGATCCCGGGGTGGCGGATATCCTCAACAAGCTCGGTATGACCCTCGCGGCGAGCGGGCGCTTCGACGGCGCCCAAGGTCTGCTCCAGCGCTCCTTGGCACTGCTCGAGCGGCGACGCGCTGAACCCGACCCGTTGTTCGCCAAGGTGCTCCACAACCTGGCCGGAATCGCCTATTACCAAGGCCGCACAGTGGCCGCCGAGACGCTCCTGCGGCGCGCCCTGGCGCAACGCGAAGCCGGGCTGCCCGCGGACGACGCCGATCTCGCCGGGAGCCGAGAAGCCCTGGCGCTCTTGCTTCTCGACGAGGGAGCGGCGACCGAGGCCGAGGCGCTCCTGGCTCAGGTTGCGGCGACCCGGGAACGGTCCTACGGTCCCAACCACCCGGAGTTGGCCGGAACGCTTCTGAATCTGGGGTTGGCCCGGGCGGCGCTGGGCCGGCACGGCGAGGCCCGACAGCTGCTGGCGAGAGCCCTGGCGATCGAGGAGCGCACCCACGAGCCCCACCACCCTCTGCGCCAGCTGGCGCACGACCACCTGAGCCGTCACTGTCGGGAGGGCCACGGGCTGCGGGATCGGGCCTCCCGTCAGGTTTGCCGCTCTCGCGGTCTTTGATCCCGGACTCCGCCGGCCGTCGAGCCTGCGTTCGCCCAATTCCACGAATGTTGAGACAAGGGGCCTGCATTTGCGGGATGACAGCGTGCCGCCAAATTCTTACGATGAGCCACACAGATCGAGAGTAACGGCGCGTTTTCGCCGGAGTCCGACTGCCCTTCCCATCCCACTGGAGGAGACGTCTGAAATGAGAATCTTGCAGCACCCTGCCCGCCGCGCAGCCCTGGGCTTGGGGCTCCTCGGAGCCCTTCTCGGAGCCGCCGCGGCCCGAGCCCAGGTGATCGGCTATGTCGCCAGCCAAGGGACGACCACGGTTTCCGTCCTCGACATTCCGGCGAACACGACGACGGCGACCATCTCGAGCACCGGAACCCGGAACCTCATCCTGAGTCGCGACGGGAAGTTGCTGTACTCGATGACGCCGAACGCCATGCAGGTGGTCGACACGACCACGAACTCGGTCGTGGCAAGCGTCGCCACCGGCAACAACGTGGTAGCCGTGGCGGAGTCGGCGCACGGCTTCCTCTACGTCTGCAACAACGCGAGCGGCACGGTTTCGATCGTCGACGCGAGCACCTACACGGTCAGTTCGAACCTGCCCCGACCCTGTCAGACGGTCGTGGCGAATCCTGATGGCTCGGCCATCTGGGTTTCGACTTTCGGCCCCTCGCCGACCTTCGTGCCGACGATCGAGATCTACGACTCGGCCACCAACTCCCTAGCCGCGAGCTTCACCACGAATCAGGGCCGGAACGCGCCGTCCTGGATCGCCTTCTCGCCCGATGGGGCATACGCCTACATGGTCTTCAGCAGTGCCGCGGTGGTCTCGGTGATCCGCACGTCGGACAACACCCAGGTAGCCGCGGTGGGCACCGGGACCGCCCCGAACTTCGTCGCTGTCAGCCCCACCGGCGCCTACGCCTACGTCGCCAACCTGACCGGTAACAGCGTGTCGGTCCTCGACACGGCGACGAACACCATGGTCGGCACGGTCGCCGTGGGCACCTTCCCGCGGGCCTTGGCGTTCACCCCCGACGGGGCCTTCGCCTACGTCACCAACTTCAGCAGCAACACGGTGTCGGTGATCGACACGGCGACGCGAACGGTGGCCACGAGCTTCGCCACGTCCCGCTCGCCCTGGGGTGTCGCCATCCAGCAGGACACCGACGACGACGGTGTGCTCAACCGGGATGACAACTGCCCCTTCTCCCCGAACCCCGGGCAAGAGGACGTCGACGGCGACGGCCTCGGCAACGCCTGCGATCCGGACAGCGACAACGACGGCGTGCTCGACGTCAGTGACAACTGTCGCTTTGACGCCAACCCCGATCAGGCCGACAACGATGTGGACGGCTCCGGCGACGCCTGCGATGCCGACGACGACAACGACGGCGTTTCCGACAACGCGGACAACTGCCCCTTCAACGCCAATCCCGGGCAAGACGACCTCGACAACGACGGACTCGGAGATGCCTGTGATGCCGATCCCGACGGCGACGGCGTGCTCGCCGGCGACAATTGCCCGTTGGCGCCCAACGCCGACCAGTCCGACGCGGACGGTGACGGCGACGGCGACGCCTGCGACCTGGACGACGACAACGACGGGGTGCTCGACGCGGCCGACAACTGCCCGGTCGACGCCAACCCCGATCAGGCGGACCTCGACGGCGACGCAATCGGTGACCTCTGCGACGCCGACCGCGATGGCGACGGCGTGGAGAACGGTGGCGACAACTGCCCGCAAGTGCCGAATCCCGGGCAAGACGATGCCGACGGCGATGGCGACGGCGATGCCTGTGACCTCGACGACGACAACGACGGGGTGCTCGACGGCACCGACAACTGTCCGTTGGTCGCGAACGCCGACCAGGCGGATCTGGACGGCGATGGCACCGGGGATGCCTGCGATGGGGACCGGGACGGCGACGGAGTCGCCAACGATCTCGACAATTGTCCGGTGAACCCGAATGGCGACCAGCTCGACTTCGACGGCGACGGTGAGGGGGACGCCTGTGACGGCGACCTCGACGGCGACGGCGTCGGCAACGGCACGGACCTCTGCGCCTTCACCCCGGGGGCCGATCCGGTCGACCCCGGTACCGGCTGCTCGATCCCGCAGCTGTGCCCCTGCTCCGGTCCGCGCGGCACGACGCAGCGCTGGAAGAACCACGGGCAGTATGTGTCCTGTGTTTCCCGGAGTGCCGAGAGCTTCCTTCAGCAGGGCTTGATCACCCGCATCCAAAAGGACGCGATCGTCTCGACCGCGGCTCACTCGAGCTGCGGGCGGTAGGCCCCCCGTCGCGCTTGGCGCTCAACCGACACCTCTAACAGCAGGGCCGGGCTCGTCAGGAGTCCGGCCCCTCACCCTGAGGAGGAGATTTCCATGAGCCATCGTCCCCTGCTGTTCGCCTCGGTGCTCGGACTGAGCGCCCTGGTTGCCCGTGCCGACGCCCCGAGATCCGGCGGCGACTTCGCCGGGACCTACTTCGCGTCGCTACCGGAGCGTTCGGAGATTCTGCAGATCCACCGCGACGGTACTGCCCAGATGACCCTCTCGGACCAGGTGACGGCCGGGGCCGGTGGTTTCACGTTCAGTGACAGTCTCGGAAGTTGGAAGGTCGTCGGCGCCCGCCACCTGCGGGCTCGCTTCATGAATCTGAACTTCGACATCACCGGCCCACCGGCCTACACCGGCGCCGCCGTGGTCGACTACGACCTGCGCTTCGCCCCGGGGCTCGACACCTTCACCGCCAGCTGCCGCGGACGGATCTTCGCCACCGGAGACGACCCGTTCGATCCGGCTTCCACCCCGGTCGTCGAGTTCGACTGTGCCTATCTCGAAGGCTTTCGTTACCAGCGGGTACCGCTCGACTGAGCGTCGAGCTCGCGGGAAGGGATGCTCCGCAAGGAATTGACAGAAGCGCCCCGACGCACTAGGGTAGATCCACTGGACTGGGAATTCTCGGTCGGCACTGCGCCTGGGAAACTGGGCGCTTTGTTATTTCAGGGGAAGATCTTGAGGCCCCATCCGTCGACCCTTCCGCTCGGACTGCGTCGGAGTTTCGGCTTGAGAATGTCGAAGGCTCGATTGGGTTGGTGCGACCGCAAGACATGCAGTCCAATCGGGCGGGCAACGAGGTCAGCGAGCTCGAGGCCACAGTAGTTCCCGCGCTTCGAAGCGAACTCAATCTCGATCGGGAGGCGACAGCCAAGCAGGTTCTCTTCTCGCCATGCCCCGAAGGCCGTTCGGAGATCTCGATCCTCTTTTCGGCCCCGACTCTCGAAGACACAATGAAAGGGAGCAGTTTCGGGGCCGATTTCGAAGTGTCGACAGATTCGCTCCAGGCCGAACTCCAGGGCCAGGTGATAGGGATTCATAGGCCATGCGTAGCGCTCGCCGAGGACGTCCTTTCGTATGGCGGTTGCTACGATCGTAAAGTCGGCTGCAGCAATGACCACATTGAGCCGCTCCATGAAGGCTTGCCGGACGCCGGGCACTTGGAGCAAATCGAAAGGTGGCCGCGCCTTCCGAATGTCCGTCTCGTGCAGGGTCACGGAGTCGTGGCCGAAAAACTCGAACTTGAGCCGCTGAAGTGCAGTCGTCACTTCTGCCGCGTAGGTTCGCTTCTCGAACAGACAGAAGGCCAGTACGAAGACGGGGTAGTCGGGCGAGATGGGGCCATGATCCCCGCTCTCGTCGACATAGGCGATATGCGAGTGAAACTCCCGCAAGTCCTATGTTCCCGCTTACTCCCCCGCCACCTTCTCCAGGATCCGCTCGATCGACCGCGTCTTGCCCGTGGCTTCGTCGATGTCCATGACCGCGCCGGCGAGCCGTAGATCGCCTTTGCCGACTTCGAAGCTCGAGGGGGTGGAGTAGAGGAAGCGGTGGAGGACCTTGTCGGGGCGGAAGCCGATGATCGACTCGTAGGGGCCGGTCATGCCGACGTCGGTCAGGAGCGCGGTGCCGCCGGGGAGGACGCGTTCGTCGGCGGTGGGAACGTGGGTGTGGGTACCGAGCACGGCGCTGACACGGCCGTCCAAGTAGAAGGCGAGGGCCTGCTTCTCGCTGGTGGCCTCAGCGTGGAAGTCGACGATGACGACGCGGGCTTCGTCGAGGTCGGACTTCTTGAGGCCCTTCAAGATCTGGTCGGCCTTGGCGAAGGGGCTCTCGATCGGGTCCATGAAGACCCGGCCTTGCAGATTGATCGTGGCCACCGCCACGCCCGCGCGCGTGTGGCCGACGTGGAGGCCCACGCCGGGGTTGCCGTCGGGGTAGTTGGCCGGGCGGATCAGCTTGCGCTTGGGGTCGTTCAGGAACTGAACGACTTCCTTCTTGTCCCAGATGTGGTTGCCCGAGCTGTAGACGTCGATCGGCAGATTGTCGAACTCCGCCAGGATCTGGGCCGTGACGCCGAAGCCGCCCGCGGCGTTTTCGATGTTGACGATCACCCAGTCCGCGCGATGCCGCTCGACGAGCCCGGGCAGGGCGCGAGCGAGAGCCCGGCGCCCGGGATTGCCGATGACGTCGCCGACGAAGAGAACTTTCATCGCGCGAACTCGATCGAGCGGGTCTCGCGGATGACGGTGACCTTGATCTGGCCAGGGTAGGTGAGCTCGGCTTCGACCTTGCGGGCGATGTCCTTGCCCAGCCAGATCGATTCGTCGTCCGACAGCTTGGCCGAGTCGACGATGATGCGGATCTCGCGGCCGGCCTGGATGGCGTAGGTCTTCTGGACGCCCTTGAAGCTCGAGGCGATCTTCTCGAGGTCTTCGAGCCGCTTGACGTAGGTCTCGAGGATCTCGCGGCGAGCCCCGGGCCGCGCCGCGGACAGCGCGTCCGAGGCGGTCACCAAGACGGCC
>JANRLG010000106.1:0-1580 GCA_033762835.1 Thermoanaerobaculia bacterium | reverse complement strand
TTGTCGGCCTGGAGAAACTGGGGGCCGTCCCAACGCAGCGCGTCGGGGCCGACGTCGAGCCGCTCCGCACGGATGGAGGAGGGCTCGGCGCCCACGAGCGGCAGGGAGCACGACAGCAGGAGTCCGAGAAGAGCCGGGGTCTTCATGTCACACCACCTGGATGCAGGCTTGTTCGATGCAGTATGGCTCGCCCTCGTAGACCACCTCGCCGTTCGAGTCGTAGCCGCGGCAGATCGTACAGCGCGAGCTGCAACGCTGCGTGCCGTCCTCGAACGTCACGGTGTAGCCGGTGCAAGTGAAACGGCGGACGAGAGCCTCCGCCGTATCGGGCAGTAACAGGGCGAGAAGAACGGGCGCGATCCACAGAATCCGTTTCATGGCGAATCTCCGGTTGCGGGCATCGGTCGAGTCGAGCGGGCGGACGAGGGACCGGGAACGGGTGCGGCCGTCCGGTGGAGGCCCGCGGGTCTGGTGACTGGTGGATATATTTTTAGGCATCCTAGATATCCTGCGTAGTTCTAGAAATTGCGTCGTCCCGAATATTCAGCGTGTTCGCGGCGAAATCAGTGAACGGTGGCGGTTCCGCCACCAGGGTTGCCGAAGTCCGAAACTTCGTCATCGATCGCCCGGGGGACCACAGGGCGAGCCCCCGGGAACGGCCGCTGGAACGGCCGGGCCGGGGCGTGGCGGGAAACCACGAGCCAGGCGTCGGCGTCCGCTAGGGCTTGGGGGAGCTCGTCGTCGACCGCGGCATCGAGGCTCGCGAGGGCGGCTTCGAGTCCACGGCGACGGGGAAGGTCGGGGCTCAGGTGGAGGAGGTCTTCCTGGATCGACCGCGCCCAGGCTTTGGCGTCCTGGTGGGAGCCGTCGAGGGCGGCGAGCTGGGCGAGGCCGAGGGCAGCGCGGACGGCGAACTCGGTGCTGCGGGGCTCGCTGGCGCGGAGGTACTCGAAGAGGGCTTGGGCCGCGCGGTAGGCGCCGCCGTGCAGGCAGAGCTGGGCGCGGGTGAAGTAGAGCGCTGGAGCGTCATCGGGTCTGGTCTGGGTGGCGAGCAAGTCGAGCAGCTCCCGAGCCGGCCCGGTGCGGCCCGCGGCGGACAGGAGCTCGACGGCTCGAAAGCCAATCCGCAGCAGATCCGCGAGCGGCCACGCGAAACGCGCTTCGAGCACGAGCTCTGCGAGCCGTTCGGCGGCGTAGGCGCGGCGACCGTTTTGGACCAGGACCTCGATGTAGTCGTGGAACAGCTCGATTTCGATCGACAGGGCGACGTTCGGCACGCGCTCGAGCGCCTGGCGCAGGAGGGCGCGGGCGCCGCGGACGTCGCCGCGATCGGCCGCGACCATGCCCTGGAAGTGGAGCACCCAGGCCTGGGTGGTGAGGCTGTGGGTCGAAGGCGGCGGCTCGGCGAAGGCGTCGAGCACGTCTTGGACTTGTTCGTCGTGGCCGATGCGCCGGGCGAGCCAGCCGAGCAGCAGGTAGGCCCGATCGCCCCAGTCGTCGGCCTCGGTGGCCGAGATCCGGCGCGCGTTCCGCGCCCGTTCGACCTCCGCCTCGGAGGCCTCGAGCCAGGAGAGGAAAGC
>JANRLG010000105.1:0-31116 GCA_033762835.1 Thermoanaerobaculia bacterium | reverse complement strand
TGCAGATGAAACCGGCGGTGTCGGGATTGCCGGGGCCGGGGCCGAGGGCCACCAAGCGGTCACCCTCGACTGTCGCGGTCAGCGAACAGGCGTCCGGGCAGTCCATGGGGCAAGTAGTGGCGTGAGCTTCGAGCATGGCTCTCCTCCAGTGCGAGGGCAAGCGGTGGGCGGGACGGCCTCAGGCGGGCTCGACCCGCACCTGGGGCTCGCCGTCTTCATCCCAAGCAACGTCGAGTTGCCAAGGACGGCAGCACACCGGGCAATCTTCGATCATCCGGCCGGCACTGTCGGGATCAAGGCTGAGCTCGGACCACTCGCCGCAGGCGGGGCACTGGATCTCGGTGCTGCCGAGCTCCCAGGGCTCCCGCCGGCTCATCCGCGGGGCTTCCGCAGGAGTAGGCCGAACAGGGACTCGAGATGCTGGTGGACGGCCTCGAGGTGGCCGCGGACTTCCCGGCGCAGAGCCTCGTCGTCATGATCGAGGCCGTAAGGAGAGGCGGCCGGTTCGGCGACGCCGCCGGAGGAATCCCACCGTTGGTCTTCGAGGCGACGGCGGCGGACCAAGAGCATTTCTTCGTCGATGCGCTCCGGCGGGCAGCCGAGGCCTTTGGCCAGCCGTTCGAAGCTAGCGCGCCGGGGCCAGCGCTCACCGCCTTCGTACAGACTCCAGACCGTGGGGTCGAGGCCCGCCTCGGCGGCCACCTCCCGCTGGGTCCGCCGGCCGCGCAGCCGGCGCAGGGCCTCGGCCAAGTCGCGAGGGTCGTTCATGGCGGCACCTCAGGGTACGAGCTTGCCGGCGTTCCGGAAGGCCGCGGGCACATGAGTCGAGCCGGGGCGATCCCCCGGGCCTCGCCGTCCACGCATCTCGGCGGCAGCCGCCAACATGCGCTCGATGCGTTCCGGGCTCGGACCGCCCAGGCTGTTGACGCTGTTGTGATGGCCGCCACCCTGGGCCGGTCCGGGAGCGGGGCCCGGGCGATCCCCCGGGCGGCGCCGACTCTTGCGCCGTTTGTTCTTGCCCGAAGACTCCGCGGCCTGGCTGCGCGGGGGCGCCATGGGCAGGGGCGGTGTGGCGGGCTCGAACAGCTCGTCGACCTCGATCACGTCGTAGTCGAACTCGTCGAGGCTGCGCGGCGGCAAGCTCCGGCCGAGCACCCGTTCGACGTTCTTGAGCTCGCGGATCTCGAGGTCACCGACCAAAGTGTAGGCCGCCGGGGCGGACTCTTCGTCCCCCTCGGCCGCGGCGCGCGGTTTCGAGATCAGCTCGATCCGATTCAGGTAGTCCTCGGCGCCCGGCACGTCGAAATGAACGAGGGTGGCGAGCTGCGGCAGCTCGTCGACCTTGCCGCCCAGGTCGGTCACGACCAGCGCTTGGAGGTTGCCGGCGCGGAAGTCGCCCAGAGCCCGCAGGCGCTGCGCGGGGCTGCGATTGCCATGGACGCGGTCGGCCGAAAAGCCCTGATCCTTGAGCCACTGGGCCAGGCGGTCCGCGCGGCTCTTGGTGCGCACGAAGACGAGGCTCGCACCTTCCTCCGAACGTCGCAGGATCTCGGCGAGCAACGCCGGCTTCAGATCATCACGAACGGGTAAGGCTGCCTCTTGCACGTCAAACAGAGAGACGCTCATTCGGTTCTCACTACGGTTTTCGAAAGGGTCCGTCGCGGTCTCGAGTCCCGAATCCCGGGAGAGGCTGCAACGGATCTACCGGCGTCGATCGAGGTTCGAGCCCATGCCGGTTTGGGCCCGAACGGAGGCTCCGAGATCAACCAGAATCAGCCAGACAGAACCAGCCTGACTTCGCCAGGGCTCGGCGGCCGGTAGCGACCGGTCCGCCGACTTGGACGCCATAAGGTGGCACAGTCGAGCGAAAAAGGCTAGCCCGGGGTGCTCGGGCCGCCGGGCTCAGGACTGTGCCGAGCCCGATCAGAGGCTGCGCTTCTTGGCGCGCAGGCCGCGCCGGCTGCCCTTGGGACGCCCGGGAGGAGGTCCACCGCCGCCGGGGCGACCACCGCCCCAACTGCCACGTCCTTCGGACGCGGATTCGCCGCCGAAGGACGAGAAGCCGTCACCGTCGCCGGAGGGCATGGGCGGACGGTAACCACCGCCGCCGCCGAAGCCGCCACCACCACCCCCACCACCGAAGCCGCGGGGGCGGCGCTCCTCGGCGAGGTTGACGCGGAGGGCGCGGCCTCCCATTTCGTAGCCGTCGAACTTCTTGATCGCGTCGGCCGCGGCCTCTTCGGTCGCGAACTGCACGAAGGCGAAACCGCGCGGGCGGCCCGTTTCGCGATCGTTGGGCAAGTACACGTCGGCGATTTCACCGACGGCGCCGAGCAGCTCGGACAACTCTTCTTTGGTGGTTCGGAAGTTCAGGTTTCCGACGAAAACTTTAGCGGAAATGGCGGCTCTCCTTGTGCTGACACCCCGGACACGGCACGAAGCCGCACGGTCCGGGGCGGGTTCCGGCTTTGTAGCTGCCGCTTACCCTACCCCCATCGGGCGTTTGCCGCAAGACGGGACGGCGACGCGCTCCTTGCGGCGGGCTCGGCGGGAGACCTCGAGGGGCCTGTGCTAGCATGCGGTTCTTCGGTAACGAATGCTGTCGAACGACTGGTTTCCCTCGTAGCGGGCTGAGGCGGCGGGTGCTCGAACTCGTTCTGAATGCCTGTGTTTACGCGCCCGAGTTCCTCGGTCGGCGGCACCTGTTGGTGGCTTCCGGTCGGGTTCTGTGGCTGGGCGCGGTGGCTCCCGCGTTGCCGGCCGAGTGGGCCGTCCGGGTCACCGACCTGGGGGGCCGGCGGGTGGTCCCCGGGCTCATCGACGCTCATGTTCATGTGACCGGCGGGGGTGGCGAGTCCGGCTTTGCCAGTCGGGTTCCCCCGCAGCCGCTCACCGTGTTCACCCTCGGAGGGGTGACGACGGTGGTCGGCCTACTGGGCACCGACGACCTGGTGCGGACTCCCGAAAGCTTGCTCGCCGCCGTCCGCGGTTTGCGCGAGGAGGGGCTTTCCGCCTGGTGCTACACCGGCGGGTACCACGTGCCGCCACCCACGATCACCGGCAGCGTGCGGGGAGATCTCGTGCACATCGGTCCGATGATCGGCGTCGGCGAGCTGGCGATCTCAGACCACCGCTCGAGTCAGCCGACCTACGAAGAGCTGATCCGTATCGGTTCCGAGGCCCACGTGGCGGGACTGATGACCGGGAAGGCCGGCGTCGTCCACCTCCATCTCGGGGACGGTCCGCGCGGGCTCGAGATGATCCGCCGCGCCGTCACCGAGACCGAGTTGCCCCCCCGGGTGTGGTACCCGACCCACGTCAACCGCAAAAAAGCGCTGTTCGAGGAGGCCCTCGAGCTCGCTGGCCGCGGCGTGCCGATCGACGTCACGGCGTTTCCGGTGGCCGAGGGTGAAGACGCCTGGGGCGCCGCCGAGGCTGTCGAACGGTACTGGCGGACGGGCTTGCCGCCGGAGCGCATCACCGTCAGCTCCGATGCCGGCGGCTGCCTGCCGGTGTTCGACGCCGACGGCCGGGTGGCAGCCATGGACGTCGGCCGGCCACGAGCCCTTGGGCAGACGATCCGCACTTTGCTTGCCGCCGGTCACCCCCTGGAGCAGGTCCTGCCGCCGTTCACCTCGAACGTCGCGCGGATCTTGCGATTGCCGGGTAAGGGGCGAATCGCCGTCGGCGGGGCCGCCGACCTGGTAGCCTTGGGTGACGATGATTCGATTTCGGACGTGATGGCCCGGGGAGTGTGGCATGTGCGGGACGGCCACGCGATCGTCCACGGCACCTTTGAAGCCGCTGAAGCCGCGTCGGCCCGGCAGGAGGAACCACGAGCGTGAGTTGGACCAGGGAACGCAGCGAGCGGGCGGGATGGATCATCCCGATCGGCGGCGCCGAGGACAAGATCGAAGGCCGGGCGATTCTGCGCCGATTCGTGGAAGTGTGCGGCGGGCGATCGGCGACGATCGCGGTGATCCCCACCGCTTCGGCCTTGTCGGACACCGGCCCGCGCTATCGGCGGCTGTTTCGCGACCTCGGCGCGCGGACGGTCGAGGTGGTGACCTTCGAAGAGCGAGCCGACTGTGAGCGGGTCGAGTTCCTGCGCATCATCGAGAAGGTCGACGGCGTCTTCCTGACCGGCGGCAATCAACTCCGGCTGTCGACCATCATGGGCGGCACCTCGGCGGCCGAGCTGCTGCGTCGGCGCAACGAGGACGGTCTTCACGTTGCCGGCACCTCGGCGGGGGCGGCGATTCTCTCGGAGCACATGATCGCTTACGGTGAAGAAGGCCCCGTGCCGCGTCAGGGCATGGTCGCCATGACCCAGGGACTCGGCTTCACCAACCGCGCGATCATCGACCAGCACTTCCAGCAGCGGGGCCGGCTCGGTCGCCTGCTGACCGCCTTGGCCTTCAATCCGCAGCCGGCGGGCCTAGGGATCGACGAAGACACGGCGGCCTTCATTCGCCCCGACGAGACGCTCGAAGTGGTGGGCAGCGGCGCCGTGACGGTGGTCGACGCCTCGGGCGTCGAGTATTCGTCCATCGACCGCGCCCACGCCAACGAGGCGGTGTCGATTCTCGGCCTCAAGCTTCACATCCTGATCGACGGCGGCACCTATAACTTTTTGACACGTGAGGCGACTTCCGGTCAGCGCCTCGCGAGGAGCGAGACCCCGTGAGAATCGTCTCCAAGTCGGTCTATCTCGGCCCCAATCTGTACGCCCTGTTTCCGGTCATCCGGCTGAACCTGGACCTCGGTGAGCTCGAAGCTTGGCCCACCGTGCGCTTGGGCCAAGGGTTCATCGATCGCCTGCTGAACGCGTTGCCGGGGTTACGCGAGCACGGCTGCTCCTACGGCGAAGCCGGCGGCTTCGTGCGTCGGATGACCGAGGAAGAGGGCACTTGGCTCGGTCACGTGCTCGAACACGTGGCGATCGAGCTGCAGAACGTCGCCGGTGCCGACGTCACCTTCGGCAAGACCCGCTCGAACGGCCCCGCGGGCCACTACGACGTGGTCTACGAATACATCCAGGAGGATGTCGGTCTCGAGGCGGGCCGGCTGGCTCTGGCGCTGCTGCATTCGCTGCTGCCGGACGAACTCCGGCCGCGCAATACCCCGGCCCTGGCCGAGATGGCCGAGGGCGAACGGGCCCCCGCGGGCAGCTTCGATTTCGCCGCCGAGCGCGACTCGTTCATTCGTTTCGCTCAAAAGCGCGCTCTCGGGCCCTCGACGTTGTCCTTGGTCAAGGCCGCCGAGCAACGCGACATCCCGTGGATTCGGCTCAACAAGTACAGCCTGGTGCAGTTCGGCCACGGCAAGTTCCAAAAGCGCATCCAGGCCACGGTGACCAGCGAGACCCGGCACATCGCCGTCGAGATCGCCTCGGACAAAGAAGAGACCAACCGCATCCTCGGGGATCTCGGCCTGCCTGTGCCCAAGCAGGATCTGGTCTATACCGAGGAGGAGGCCGTGCGCGCGGCGCGCCGCATGGGCTACCCAGTGGTCGTCAAGCCGCTCAACGCCAACCACGGCCGCGGCGTGACGATCGGTATCACCGACGACACGGGCGTGCGCACCGGCTTCGAGCAGGCCAAGCAGCACAGCCGCTCGGTCGTCGTCGAAACCTACATCGCGGGTTTCGACCACCGTCTGCTGGTCGACAACGGCCAGCTGGTGGCGGCCTCGAAGCGCGTGCCCGGCCACGTCGTGGGCGACGGCGAGCACAATCTCGAGCAGCTCGTGGAGATCACCAACCGTGATCCGCGGCGCGGCATCGGCCACGAGAAGGTGCTGACCCGGCTCGAGTTCGACCACCAGGCCGAGCGCCTGCTGGAGGCCAAGGGGCTGTCGCGCACCAGCGTGCCCGAAGCCGGAGAAGTGGTCTTCCTGCGCTCCACGGGCAACCTCTCGACCGGTGGCACGGCAATCGACGTCACCGACGTGATCCACCCCGACAACCGCGAAATGGCCGTGCGCGCGGCCAAGGCCATCGGTCTCGACGTTGCCGGTGTCGACTTTCTGACCAACGACATCTCGAAGTCCTACCAGGAGATCGGCGGCGGCATCTGCGAGGTCAACGCGGCGCCGGGCTTCCGTATGCACGTGGCGCCCTCCGAGGGCAAGCCGCGGGACGCCGCCGGCCCGGTGATGGACATGTTGTTTCCGCCCGGCACGCCGACGCGCATTCCCATCGCGGCGATCACGGGCACCAACGGCAAGACGACGACCTCGCGCATGGTCGCCCACATCGGCAAGCTGGCCGGTTACACCGTCGGCCTGTGCACCACGGACGCGGTGTACATCGACGGCCACCTGACAGTGGAAGGCGACATGACCGGCCCGACCGCCGCGCGCATGGTCCTGCGCGACCCCTCGGTGGACTTCGCGGTGCTCGAAACCGCCCGCGGCGGCCTGTTGCGTCAGGGTATGGGCTACCGGCGGGCCAACGTCGGTGTGGTGTTGAACGTCCAGTCCGATCACCTCGGACTCAAGGGCATCGATACGCTCGACGACCTCGCCGAGGTCAAACGCATCGTGGTCGAGGTGGCCAAGGACGCCGCGGTATTGAATGCCGACGATCCGCGCTGTCTCGCCATGGCCGACTACACCAAGGCCGACCGGCTGTGCTACGTGACCATGAATCCGTCCCATCCGCTGGTGCGCGAGCACATCCGCGCGGGTGGGCGGGCGGCGGTGCTCGAGGAAGGCATCAACGGTCAGATGATCACGATCTACGACGGCGGCGCCCACATGCCGCTGCTCTGGACCCACCTGATTCCGGCCACCCTCGACGGGCGTGCCGCCCACAACGTCCAGAACGCGCTGTTCGCGGCCGCTATCGCGTTCAGCATGAACGTCAAGCTGGACCAGATTCGCCACGGCCTGCGCACCTTCGACACCACGTTCTTCCAGGCGCCGGGCCGCATGAACGTGTACTCGGAGCTGCCCTTCAAAGTCATCCTCGACTACGGCCACAACCCGGCCGCCATCGAGGCCATGGTCAAGGTGGCCCGCGCCCTGGATGTTCAGGGCCGGCGCATCGTGGTCCTCGCCGCTCCCGGCGACCGGCGGGATGAAGACATCCGCGAGACAGCTCGGTTGGCGGCCGGCACCTTCGATCACTACATCTGCCGGCGCGACGACAATCCCCGCGGCCGGAAGCACGCCGAGGTCCCGGAGATGCAACGCGAAGCGCTGCTCGCGGCGGGCGTGGCGGCCGAGCAGATCGAGATCATTCCCCACGAAGAACAGGCCGTGGAGCGCGCCCTGCGCTTGGCTCAGCCGGGGGACCTGGTGCTGCTCTTCGGCGATCAGATCCGCCGCAGCTGGGATCAGATCGTGGGCTTCCGTCCCGAGGCCGGGGGCGGCAACCCCCACCCGCCGGAGCCCAAGCCCTTGGCGCCGTTGTACTTGGCCACGACGCCGAGCAGCGAGACGTCGTTAGAGGGGACGGACCGCTTGATCCGCGACGAGCGGGGCGTACGCCTCGCCCGCGAGAGCGACGACTGAGACGGCGGGAGGCCCTGAGGTGGACGTCCAGGACTCGCGCCGGCTGACCGGCTCCAACCTGCTGTTCGATGGCCCGGGCGCGGCCCTCGACGTGGCTTTCGGAGCCGCCGATCCGGCGTCGGTGGTGGCGGCCTGGCGCCGCCATCTCCACCGTTTGCTGGTGGTGCTCGGCTGGGAGGACGCGGTGCTCGCCGAGCGGCTTTGGCGCGGCGGTCCGTCGGGCGCCACCCTGGCCTTTTCGGCGCCCATCGATGCTCTGTACGCCGCCACCGAGGTCAACGAATGGGCCTTGCAAGCCGCCGCGGCGGAATGGGGTGGGCCGGCGCCGGAGGAACTTGCCGTGGCCGGCGAACGGCTGGCGGCCCAAATCGCCGCGGAACGCGAGCCGGCGCTCCTCGCCTTGCGCCGGGCCGCCCACGAGCACGGCGTGGCGTTCATCTGGGACGACAAACAGGTGTCTTTGGGCCTCGGTCGCGGGGCTCGGATCTTCGAGCGCGGGGCCTTGCCCGCGAACGAAGACGTCCCGTGGTCGGAGATCCACGACGTGCCGGTGGCGCTCGTCACCGGCACCAACGGCAAGACCACCACGGTGCGTTTGCTCGCCCGTCTGCTGAGCGCGGCGGGCCAGCGGCCGGGGTTGTCGTCCACGGATGGCGTCTGGGTGGCGGGGGAGCGGGTGGCGGCCGGGGACTATTCCGGTCCCGAGGGGGCGCGCTCGGTGCTGCGCCACCCGGGAGTCGATGTCGCAGTGCTCGAGGTGGCGCGCGGCGGGCTCCTGCGGCGCGGTCTACCGATCGAACGGGCGGACGTGGGGGTGATCACCAACGTTGCCGAGGATCACCTCGGAGAGTGGGGGGTCTTCGAGCTCGAGAGCCTCGCCGATGCCAAGATGTTGATCGCCAAGGCCGCCCGGCGCTTGGTGCTGAACGCCGACGATCCGCGCCTGGTGTCCCGGGCCGCCGCGACCGGCCGGCCGCTGACCTGGTTCTCGCTCGCGCCCTGCGCCGGTACCGACGTGGCGTCCCTCGAAGAGGACCAGTTGGTGCTGCGCGAGTCCGGCACCCGACAGCCGATTCTGGCGGTTGCCGATCTTCCCATCGCCTATGGCGGCGCCGCCCGTCACAACATCGCCAATGCTCTCGGGGCCGCCGCCGCGGCGCGTCACCTCGGCGTGCCGGTCGTGACGATCGCTGCGGCCCTCGCGGAGTTCCACTCGACGCCGGGTGCCAACCCGGGCCGGCTGAACGACTTCCAACTTGGGGGGGTGCGCGTGCTGGTGGACTTCGCCCACAACCCCCACGGCGTCGCGGCCCTCGCCGAGGCGATCGCCGCCATGCCGGCCCAGCGGCGTCTGGTGATCGTCGGCCAGGCCGGCGATCGCGACGACGGCGCCATCCGTGGGCTCGCCCGCGCCGTGTGGAAGGCGCGGCCCGACCGGGTGATCGTCAAGGAGATGGAAACCTACCTGCGCGGCCGCGAAAAAGGCGTCATTCCCGCCCTGATCATCGATGAGCTGCACGCCGCGGGCGCCTCCGACGAGGTCATCGGTCGTGCCGACTCCGAACTCGCGGCGGTCGAGCAGGCCTTCGCCTGGTCGCGAGAAGGGGATCTGCTGCTCTTGCTCTGCCACGAGAGCCGCGGCGCCGTGCTCGAGCTGTGCGAGCGCAAGAAGCGGGAAGGCTGGCGGCCGGGGGAAGCCTGAAGGCCTACCGCGCCGCCCGGATCATCGCCTCCAGGCGGTCCAGCCCCCGCTCCACCTCGTCGTAACTCGGCCCGAACGACAACCGCACGTACTGGTGGAAGCGGCTGCGCCGCTCCGAGCGCCGACGGCCGGGATTGATGTCGAAGAAGACTCCGGGCACGCAGATCACTTGGTGCTCCAAGGCGGCGCGGAAGAAGGCCATGCCGTCGGAGATCGACGATGGCAGGTTGGCGAGCGAGACGAAAGCGTAGAACGTGCCGTCGGGCTCGCGGTCGATCCCTAAGCCGAGTTCGGCGATGCGGCGCAACATGAGGTCGCGCTTGGGCAGGAAGGCGGCGCGGATGGCGTTCGTTTCGGCCTCGACCAACTCCGGATCGAGCAGCGGCACGGCGGCTTTCTGCAGCGGTTTCGAGCCGCCGCCGTCCAAGAACGAGCCGGCGCTTTCGACCGCTTCGATCACCCGTTTCGGCCCTACCGTCCAAGTCACCCGGAAGCCCGGATAACGCCAGTTCTTGGTTAGGCCGTCGAAGATCACCACCGGATCACGGTCGACGTCCTCGACGTAGCGGGCGGCGGACACGATGGTGCCTTCCCCCGGCGCGGCGTGCCAGACGTAGTGGGAGTAGAACTCGTCGAGCAGCAACAAGCAGTCGAGCTCTCGTGCCACGTCCACCCAGCCGGCCAGCTCGGAGCCGGACAACAGCTTGCCCATGGGGTTCGAGGGGTTCGACAGCAGCAGCGCCGACAGCCCGCGACCGAGCACCTCGCGGCGTAGTTCCGCGGGGCCGAAGCGGTAGGACTGTTCGCGCGAGAGCAGGATGGGGATCGGCGACACCAGCCGGAAGATGTCGATCAGCTCTTCGTAGGCCGTGTAGTCGGGCAGGAAGTGACCGAGATTGATGCGGTCGAGGGCGGCCACGGCGCGTGTCAGGGCGGCCCGACCGCCGCCCGAGATGGCCACGTTCTCCGCCGAGTACTGCGACTTCAAACCGCGCCGGAAGAGCCGGTTGTAGAGGTTCGCCACCGCCTCGCGAAGCTCCATGACGCCCGGCACCGGGGCGTATTCGAGATCACCGGGATCGATCACCACCTCGGTGAGCCGCGGCGGCGAGCCCGGCAGGGGACCGGTTTCCGGTTGGCCCTGGCCGAGATTGCACCAGTCCGCTCGGTGTTGGGTGTAACCGCGCGCCTTGGCCTCGTTGGTGACGTACACGACCCCGGTGCGCGGCACGTTGCGCAGGGCCTGAAGGGAATCGGATTCGGACGTGGGAGTCGCCGTGGTGATCATCGAGATGGGGGTGCAGCGGAGGAGCGTCCGGGGGACAGCAGGTCCCGCCGGATTTTTCCGGCGTGGGCGCCCCCATTCTGCCCCTGAGATGCACTGATAACCAAGGGCTTTGTCTGCCCGAAAAAGAACCGGGGCCGGCCCCGTCAGACCTGCCCCGGAATGGATCGCTGCGATTCGAGTCGTGGCGGCTAGCGTAAACCGTTGACTTTGAAAGGAGTTGGATGTGACCCAATCTCTCAAGCCGAACCCGCACCATGACGATCCGAGGCATGGTACGGGCGACACCCCCTCCCCGGATTCATCTTCGGCCCTCAGTCGTCGAGGATTTTTGGGCGGCGTCGGTGCCGTCGCCGCCGGAATCGCCGCCGGAGCCACCTTGGGCAAGGCGGAAGTCGCCGAGGCGGCTCAGGAAGTCGGCCCGGTCATTGGCAATGCTCGCCTCGCCGCGGCCGAGAGCATTCGCCTCGATATGCGCGACCGAATGGTGGATGAGGGGATTCCCTCGCTCCACGTCAACAACGGGGACGAGGACCGCTACGCCAACCGCATCGGCAGCTACTCGAAGGGGCTTCCCCATAACAACATCGGCGAAGTGAACCCGGCGGCTTTCAATGCCTTCCTAGCGGCATTGTCCACGGGCACGATCGACAGCATCGAGACCATCACCCTGGGCGGCGCCCGAGGCATGACCAACCCGCTCGCCGGTCTCGCCTTCACGACCGACGGCAATGATCCCCACCAGTTCATCCAGCCGCCGGCTCCGGCGTTCTCGAGTGCCGAACTCGCGGGCGAGATGGTCGAGCACTACTGGCAGGCCCTCCTGCGGGACGTGCACTTCGAGCGGTACGACACCCATCCGATCGCGGGCCGGGCGGCCAACGAACTGACCAGCTTGGAGGACTTCAAAGGCCCGATGGAAGGGGGCCAGGTCACCCGCCAGACGCTCTTCCGGGACGATCTGCCGGGCTGTACCGTGGGTCCCTATATTTCCCAGTTCCTGATCCTGCCGACGCCGTTCGGGGCCGAGTTCGTCGACCGCCGGATGCGCACCTTGGCCCCCGGCTCGGACCACATGACCCGCTTCGGCGACTGGCTCGCGGTGCAGAACGGCAACGTTCCCGGCCGCGCTGTCTTCGACCCCGTCCGGCGGTACATCCGCAATGGTCGGGACCTCTCCGAGTGGGTGCACATCGACGTGTTGTTCCAGGCCTACTTCAACGCCTGCCTCATCATGGGTACGCCGCCGGACGACTCGGACATCGGCGGCGGCATTGGCTGCCCGGTGAACGTGGGTAACCCCTACCGCGGGCGTGCCAAGCAGTTCGGCTTCGGCACCTGGGGCCCGCCGGGCTTCAAGACGCTGCTCTGCGAGGTGTCGACCCGGGCCTTGAAGGCGGTGTGGTTCCAGAAGTGGTTCGTGCACCGCCGGCTGCGTCCGGAAGCGTTTGCGGGTCGTGTCCACGTGGCCCGTACGGGGCAAGCCAGCTACCCGCTGCATGGCGACGTCGGCGGGTCCGAGGCGGCCAACCGCGTGTTCCGCAAGTACGGCTCGTACCTGTTGCCGATGGCGTTTCCGGAAGGCTCGCCGACCCACCCGTCCTACGGCGCGGGCCATGCCACGGTGGCTGGTGCCTGCGTGACGATCCTGAAGGCGCTTTTCGACGAGAACTTCGTCATCCCCAACCCCAAGGTGGTGAGCCCGGACGGCCTGAGCCTCCAGCCCTACACCGGTCCCGCTCTGACCGTCGGTGGCGAACTCAACAAGGTGGCCTCGAACGTGGCCACCGGGCGCAACATCGCAGGGGTTCACTGGCGCAGTGACGCTTACTGGTCGCTGCGGCTCGGAGAGCAGGTGGCGATCGCCCTGCTGCGCGACAACAAGCTGTGCTCGGTCGAAGGGGGAGGCCACACCTTCACCACTTTCGACGGCGACACCATCACGATCTGATGCCTTGAGGCGGGTCGGTGCCAGTCACCGATCCGCCTTTGTTCAAGATGCAGCTCGATGAGCGTCCCTTCTTCAGACGACCGCGGCACCTGAAGTAGTTATGGTCGATCTAAAGAATTGGGACCGCTCCTGCCAGAGTGGCCCCGTGGATCGTCACGGCAAATTGCCGTGGAGTTGATGACGTCCTGGCCACTTTGAAAGGAGTTCGGAATGAACGAGCCTCTGAAGAGCGACGCCTCGTCGGACCAGCCAAGTCGGGGTACGAAAGAATCGGTGGGGACGGAGTCTTCCGCGGGCCTCAGTCGCCGCGGATTCCTCGGTGGTGTCGGAACCGTCGCGGCCGCCTTGGCGACCAGCGCCGTACCGACCCTCGAGCGCACCGCCGACGCCGCCGAAGTGGGCCCGGAGATCGGATCGGCACGGCTCAACTCGGCCTATCAGAAGCGGATCGACGCCGCCGATCGCATGCTCGCCGTGGGCATGCCCGCCCACCCCTGCAACGGCGACGAGACGCTCTACGCCAACCGCATCGGCAACTACTCGAAGGGACTGCCGCACAATGCGCTTGGCGAAGTGAACGCAGCGGCCTATGCGGCCTGGCTCACGGCGCTGACTTCGGGCGACCCGGCGGACTTCGAAGCCATTCCCTTGGGGGGAGCCCGCAAGCTCACCAATCCCCAAGCCGGCCTCGCTTTCGATACCGAGGGTAACGATCCTCACCAATTCGTCCAGCCACCCGCCCCGACCCTCGCCAGTGCCGAAGAAGCCGGCGAAATGGTGGAGCTGTACTGGATGGCACTCCTGCGGGACACCCACTTCGACCGCTACGAGAACTCGGCGCTGGCCGAAGCGGCGGCCAAGGAGCTTTCCGACCTGTCGGACTTCCGCGGTCCCAAACAGGGCGGTCAGGTCACCCTCCAGACCCTTTTCCGCGACGATCTTCCGGGTTGCACCGAGGGCCCGTACCTGTCGCAGTTCATGTTGAAGCCGACGCCTTTCGGGGCCGAGTTCGTCGAGCGCAGGATGTGGACACTGCGACCGGGTAGTGACCACGGTACGAGCTTCTCCGACTGGCTGGCGATCCAGAACGGCAACGTGCCGGGGACCGCTCAGTTCGCCAACCAGCGGCGCTACATTCGCAACGGCCGGGACCTCTCCGAGTGGGTGCACATCGACGTGCTGTTCCAAGCCTACTTCAACGCCTGCCTGATTCTCGGCACGCCACCGGACAACTCGGACACCCGCGGAGGCATCGGTTGCCCGGTCAACCCGGGCAACCCCTACAACGCGTCGGCCACGCAGATCGGCTTCGGCACCTGGGGGCCCCCGGGCATCAAAGCCGTACTGTGCGAAGTCGCCAGCCGGGCGCTAAAGGCGGTTTGGTTCCAGAAGTGGTTCGTCCACCGTCGCCTGCGGCCGGAGGAGTTCGGCGGTCGCGTCCACGTCCGCAAGAGTGGCCTCGCTGCCTATCCGCTCCATCCCGAGGTGCTCCAGTCCGAGGTGGTGGACCGCGTGCGCAGCAAGTACGGCACGTACCTGTTGCCCCTGGCCTTCCCCGAGGGTTCTCCGACCCATCCGGCTTACGGTGCGGGCCACGCCACCGTGGCAGGGGCCTGCGTGACCATCTTGAAGGCCTACTTCGACGAGAGCTTCGTGATCCCGAACCCGGTCGTCATCAACGGCGGCGGCACTCAGCTCCAGCCGTACAACGGCGGCTCGCTGACCGTCGGCGGTGAGCTCAACAAACTCGCTTCGAACGTGGCCACCGGCCGCAATATCGCCGGGGTCCACTGGCGTACCGATGCACTCGAGTCCCTCCGGCTCGGCGAGCAGATCGCGATCGCCGTGCTGCAGGACCACAAAGCCGGCTTCAACGAGGTCGGCAGCTTCCAGTTCACCGATTTCGCGGGCAACCCGGTCGTCATCTGACCGGTCGCTCCAGAGCCCCTCGCTTACTCTTCGGCCGCCCGGCGACGGGCGGCCTTTTTTCTTTCAGGCTACAATCTCGGGCCATCGACGCCGGACGGCGTCGCCCTCCCTCTCGAATCCCTATCGCGGCCCCCTGGGCCTTGGAGCTTTCATGTCCGAGTACATCTATGTCATGCAGGATCTCCGCAAGATCTACCCGCCCAACCGGGAGGTGTTGTCGGGAATCTGGTTGTCGTTCCTACCCGGGGCCAAGATCGGCGTGCTGGGCGGCAACGGCGCCGGTAAATCGACGCTGTTGAAGATCATGGCCGGAGTCATCACGGAGTTCGGCGGCGAAGCGTGGCCGGCGAAGGGGGTCAAGGTGGGTTACCTCGCCCAGGAGCCCCAGCTCGACCCCGGCAAGCGGGTGGTCGAGGTAGTGGAGGAGGGCGTCACGGCGACGCGGGCGCTGCTGAACCGCTTCGACGAGATCAACGCCCGCTTCGCTGAGGAGATGACCCCCGAGGAGATGGAGAAGCTGCTCGACGAGCAGGCCAGGGTGCAGGACCAAATCGATGCCGTCAACGCCTGGGAGCTCGACCGCCAGCTCGAGATCGCCATGGATGCCTTGCGCCTGCCGCCGGCCGACGCTGACGTGACGGTGCTCTCGGGCGGCGAGCGGCGCCGTGTCGCCCTATGCCGGTTGCTGCTCCAGAAGCCGGATCTGTTGCTGCTCGACGAACCCACCAACCACTTGGACGCCGAAAGCGTGGCCTGGCTCGAACGCCACTTGGCCGAGTACCCGGGCACGGTAGTGGCGATCACCCACGACCGCTACTTCCTGGACAACGTCGCCGGCTGGATCTTGGAGCTCGACCGCGGCAAGGGCATTCCGTGGCAGGGCAACTACTCGAGCTGGCTCGAACAGAAGCAAAACCGGTTGGCGCTCGAGGAGAAGCAGCAATCGGCACGGCAACGGACCTTGGAGCGCGAACTCGAGTGGATCCGCATGGCCCCGCGGGCCCGCCAAGCCAAGGGCAAGGCCCGCCTGTCGGCCTACGAGCAGCTGCTGGCCGAGGATCAGTCCGCGGCCCAGCGGTCCGATTCCAACGAGATCTACATTCCCGCCGGCCCGCGTCTCGGGGACGTGGTCGTCGAGGCCGCTGGATTGACCAAGGGTTACGGAGATCGTTTGCTCATCGACAACCTGTCCTTTGCCCTACCGCCCGGCGGCATCGTGGGCGTGATCGGCCCCAACGGCGCCGGCAAGACGACCCTCTTTCGCATGATCGTGGGCCAGGAGCAGTCGGACGGCGGCCGACTCAAGATCGGCGAGACGGTGAAGATCGCCTACGTCGACCAGAGCCGTGACACCTTGGATGGCGACAAGCAGGTGTGGGAGGTGATCTCCGACGGCGCCGAGATCGTCAAACTCGGTAGCCGCGAAGTGCCGGCCCGGGCCTATGCCGCGGGTTTCAATTTCAAGGGCTCGGACCAGCAGAAGCGGGTCAAGGACCTCTCCGGCGGTGAGCGCAACCGCGTCCACCTGGCGCGCACCCTGAAAGCCGGCGGCAACCTGCTTCTGCTCGACGAGCCGACCAACGACTTGGATGTCGATACCCTGCGGGCGCTCGAGGAAGCACTGCTGTCCTTCGCCGGCTGCGCGGTCGTCATCAGCCACGACCGCTGGTTCCTGGACCGCATCGCCACCCACATCCTGGCGTTCGAGGGCGACTCCCAGGTGGTGTGGTTCGAGGGCAACTACCAGTCCTACGAAGAGGACCGCAAGAAGCGCCTGGGCGGAGAGGCGGACCAGCCCCACCGGATTCGGTACAAGAAGCTGGTGCACTGAGGGCACGGTCCCTCAGGTGAACACCGCCTCGTACTGCATGCCAACGGCGTCCGGCCCCACCGGCACCAGGAACATCTCGAGCTCACCCAGTTGCTCGTGGGTCAACTTGAAAATGCCCTGGGGGAGGTGACGCCGTTCCCCCGGATGGCGGAAGGTCAAGGCGAAGGGCTGGCGGTCCCAGCCTTCGCCCGGTTTGGCGAGGGCTTTCACCTCCGCGAGGACCAAGCCGAGCGGCTCGCCGCCGGCCCAGTGCAGCTGGAACACCTGGTCGCGGCAGGGTTCGAAGGTTTCGAGGCGGAGAGATTCGAGCATCACGGCTCCTCGGATCAGCTTTGATGAGCGGGGCGGAGCAAGTCGAACACCGTTTTGACCGGCGCGAAGGTCGCTTCCGGCACTTCCACGAAAGCCGTGTTCCAGCCGGCCATGGCGCCGTTCCACAGCCCGGGGTGCTCGAGGGCCACGAGCGGCCGGCCTTGGTGGGACTTCTGGGCGATGAACACGGCTCGCGGCTCGACGAACTTTCGCGGATCGTGGTGGCCTCCGTCGAAGGTGCCGAAACCGAGAACCAGGTCGACGGGGTTGAAGTGGGTCGAACGACCGAACAGGGCCTGGGCCGCGGGATCGCTGCCGGCCTCGGCGCGCTCCACGATCTGCCCGCTGGCCGTGCCGTCGCCGTGGGCGACCCAGAACGGCCCGCCGCCCGGCTCGCCGCGCTGGAGCACCATGCCCGCCACCCGCACGGGGCGCGTCAAGCGCTCGAGGAGCGTGGCGCGGTCGGCCGCGGGGGCGAGGGCGAAGTGCCGGCACAGGAACTCGTGGGCCGCTGAACGCGTCGCCTCGTCGTCCTGGACCGACAAAGTCCGGAAGTGGGCCTCGGCTTGGCTGCGTAAATCGAGCAGATGGCCAGCGAGGACCGCGGACCAATGCCGCGTTTCGCCGTGAGCGTGCTCGGGCTGGATGTTGTCGATGTTCTTGACGAACACGAGATCCGCCCCGCTGGCCGCCAGCTCCGCCAAGTTCGTCACCAAGGCGCCATGGCCGCCGGGCCGCAGCAACAGGCGGCCGTTCTCGGTCCGGAAAGGCTCGCCCTCGGGCGTCAGGGCCAACGTGTCGGTGGCGGGGTATTGGATCGAATCGCCGAGCTCGAAGCTCACCCCGAGCCGGCTGCCCAATCGGCTCGCGGCCGCGGCGGCCGCGGCGGCCAACGTCTCGCGGTGGGCCTCGGGAAGCGTGAAGTGGAGCCGGCACCGGCCCGCGGCGTCGGCGAGCAGCGGCGCGGCTTCGACGAGTTGCTCCTCGAGCGCCGTGCGCGCGCCCTCGGCGTAGCGGTGAAAGGGGATCGCGGCCTTGGGAAGGGCGCCGTAACCGAGCTCCGCCGGGTCGAGCAGGACGTGGAGAATCGTGCCGACGTCGCCCTTGGCCCGCAGCTCTTCGAGCCGGCCGCCGCCGCGGGCCGCGAGGGCGGCGGCCAGCTCCTCGGCGAAGGCGAAGCGCGGCAGCTCGGACAGGAAGCGCACGGCGTCGCCCGCCGTCGGGTCGCCGGCGATGGCGCGGCGGCTCATGTCCTTGGCCGCAGCACCCGGGTTGCCGGCGAAGCGCTCCCAGCCCGCCAGGCTCTGGAACATGCGGCTCGCGGCTCCCGAAGCGGGGACGAACCGCAGGGCGCCGTGCCGGGCGCAAAACGCCTGGTAGCGCGCGACCGCCGCGGCTTGGGCGTCGGCGTCCAGGCGCACGATGCCGTCCCCCACGGTGCAGGGCCGGAGCAGCTGGGGCGGTGGCGGCGGGGCCGCCAGCAGGGCCAGTTGGCGCTCGGCCTCTGCCCGCGAGATCCCCGCCGCGGCGAGTTGGTCCAGGTCGTCCGGGGTGAGGGCCGCCACGCGGAATCAGTCCTCGGTGGCGGCGGCCGGGAACACCGGCAAGCGGAGGGCAAGTTGGGCGAGGGTCTGGCCGGCGCGGTCCTTGTTCGACAGGATCGGCGCGACGCCATCCAAGGGCCATTCGATGGCGATCTCCGGGTCGTCCCAGGCGATCGAAATCTCGTCCTCGGGCCGGTAGAGCTCCGTGCACTTGTATTCGACCTGGGCCGGCGCCGCGGTGACCAGGAAGCCGTGGGCGAACCCCGGCGGCACCCAGAGCTGGTGGCAGTTGTCGGCCGAAAGTTCAGCGGCGGTCCAGCGCCCGAAGTGCGGCGAGCCGCGGCGGATGTCGACCGCGACATCGAAGATCCGCCCTTCGACGCAACGCACCAGTTTGCCCTGGGGAAAACGTCGCTGGGCGTGGAGACCGCGCAGCACGCCGAGCTCGACCGAGCGCGAGTGATTGTCTTGCACGAACGGGCCCGCAATGCCCGCGGCGGCGTACCGTTCCTGGTGGTGGACTTCGAGGAAGAAGCCGCGCTCGTCCTTGTGGACGCGCGGCTCGACGAGCAACACGCCGGGCAGGTTCGTATGGTGGACCTTCACGCCGAGGCTCCCGTGCCCAGCCGCTGTCGGCGGTAACCGCGCTCGGCGACGGCGGCGCACCAGTCGCGATGGCCGAGATACCAGGCCACGGTCTCGGCAAGGCCGGTTTCGAGGGTGTGACGCGGGCGCCAGCCGAGTTCGCGTTCGATTTTCGAATCGTCGATGGCGTAGCGGCGATCGTGGCCGGGGCGGTCGGGCACGAAGGTCTTGAGGTCGCGGTAGGAGCGACGCCCGGCCAGGGCCGGGTTCTCGGCCGCGGGCCAATGGCGCTCGATTTCATCGCACAGGAAGTCGACGATCTCGAGGTTGGTCCGCTCGGAACGGCCCCCCAGGTTGTACTTCTCGCCCGGCACTCCGGTCTCGAGCACCGTCAGCAGGCCGCGGCAATGATCCTCGACGTGGAGCCAGTCGCGCACGTTGCCGCCGTCGCCGTAGATCGGCAGCGGGCGCCCTTCGAGCGCATTCAGGATCATCAGCGGGATGAGCTTCTCGGGGAACTGGTACGGGCCGTAGTTGTTCGAGCAGTTGGTCAGCAGCACCGGCAGGCCGAAGGTGTGTTGGTAGGCCCGCACGAGGTGGTCGGCGCCCGCTTTGGTGGCGGAGTAAGGCGAGTTGGGGGCGTAGGGAGTCTCCTCGGAAAACAGCCCCGAAGCCCCGAGGGAGCCGTAGACCTCATCGGTCGAAACGTGCAGGAAGCGGAAGGCCGCGGCTTCGTCCGTCCCCAAGGTGGCGCAGAAGGCGCGGGCGCCATCGAGCATCTCGAAGGCCCCGACGACGTTGGTCAGGACGAAGGCCCGCGGGCCGTCGATCGAGCGGTCGACGTGGCTTTCGGCCGCGAAATTGACCACGAACCGCGGCCGGAACTCGGCATAGGCCCGGTCCACGGCGGCGCGATCGGCAATGTCCGCCGTGACCAGCCGGACGCGACCGCCGGCAAGCAAATCCGCCAGGTTGTCGCGGTTTCCGGCGTAGGTGAGCTTGTCGAAGACGACGATCGTGGCCTCGGGTCGCTCGGCGGCGAGGAGACGCACGAAGTTGCTGCCGATGAAACCGGCACCGCCGGTGACGAGGAAGGTGGACACGAAGTTCTCCGGGAGGTGGTCGTGGAACCGATCCCGGACGGCGCCCGGGCGCGGACGGCGCAGTATATCCGCTCCCGGCGAGCCTTCGGTAACGCCGCCCTTTGTCTCCCTGGGCCATCTTCCATATAGTCCGCGGCGCGACTTCGAAATCGTTAGCAAAAGTGGAAAGTCGCAAGAAGGAGAAGCACATGAAAATTCAAGTCCTGGGATTGGCTGGTTTGCTGCTACTCGGAGGCACGGTGCCGGTCGGAGCCGACATCTTCATCAAGAGTGACGACTACACGGAAGGGGAGGAAGTCATCGGCAAGCACCTGAACGACGACGACTACCGCCTCATGATCGACGCCCTCGAGCGTAACGGGGAGGAATTCGACTGGGGTTGGGTCAAGGCTCCCGGCAAACTGACCAAACTCAAGGATCTCGGCTTCGATCCCACGTCGTACAAGTCCGTGGTGATCCCCGAGGTGAAGAACTTTGCAGGGCTGACGGCCAAGGACATTCCCGCCACGGTGGCCGAAGCTTTCGGTCTGGCCGCCGCGGAGTTGGGCTGGACGGTCGCCGAGACCGGGGACCTGGAGTTGTCCATGGCCCTCGTGGACATCAAGCGGGACTCCACCTTCGCCGTGGTGGCCGTAGTCAAGCCGTTCATCGAACTCGAGATCCGGTTGAAAGACACCAAGACCGGTGAGAGCCTGTTGATCCTCCGTCACCAGGCCCACGCGGAGAAGGTCGAGGACGTCGGTCTGCTGGTGGCCGACAAACTGGTCAAGTTCCTGCAGTGAGTCGCGGCTGGACGGGCGCGGGCGGTCGTGGGCCGTGGCACACTACGCCGCCATGACCTACTTCCAGGCCATCGTCCTCGCCCTCGTCCAGGCCCTGACCGAGTTTCTTCCGATCAGTTCCTCGGGTCACTTGATCCTGGTCCCGCGCCTGCTCGGCTGGCCGGACCAGGGCCTGGCCTTCGACATCGCCACCAACACCGGCACCTTGGTCGCGGTGCTCGCTTACTTCCGGCGGGATTTGCTCGCGATCCTGCGCGCGGCCTGGGGTGGCCTTCAGCGCCGCACGCCGTTCGTGGGCAACGCTCGGCTCGGCTGGTCCTTGGCGCTCGGAACGGTGCCCGTCGTCTTGGTCGGTGCCCTGGCCTACGACTGGATCGCGCAAGAAGCCCGCGAGCCGAGGCTGGTGGCGATCGAGATGATCGTCTTCGCCCTGGTGCTGCTGGTGGCCGATCGGCTCGGGCGGCGCGAGCGGGATCTCGATCACACGGGAGTGGCGGACACGCTGGTGATCGGCTGCGCTCAGGCCCTGGCGCTCCTGCCGGGAACGTCGCGCTCGGGCATCACCATGTCCGCCGGGCTCTTTCGCGGCTTGACTCGGGAGGCCGCGGCCCGCTACTCGTTCCTGCTGTCCGTTCCGGTGGGGCTCTTGGCCGCGGGCAAGGACCTCTGGGAGCTGGCCCGTGCCCCGGCCCACGCCGGCCACCTCGGACCGACCCTCGTGGCGGTGGCGGTGTCGGCGGTGGCCGGCTACTTCGTCATCGGCGGCCTCTTGGCCTGGGTACGCCGCTGGAGCTTCGTGCCGTTCGTGGTGTACCGGGTGGTGCTGGGCCTCGGGGTGCTGTGGTGGTTTTAGTGGACTGGGTGGGCGAAGTGGACCCAGTCCACCCAGTCCTCAGCCCCCCAGCAACGCCGTCTTGAAGGCCTCTCCGGGGCCGGGCTTGGGCCCGATCCAGGAGGCCCAGAGGGCATCGGCGAACTCCTTGCCGGTGAAGGTGGCCTTGGTCTGGCCCTTGACGATCACGTCGGTGCCTTTGCCGGGTTCGTAGACGAACTCGAGTTTGTCGCCCACGGCGAGGTCCGCCATGGCGGCGCAGAGCTTGACGAACTCGGCTTTCAGGGCGCTCGAAGCGCCGGGGGTGTTGGCGGCGAGGCTCTCGTCCCAGGCTTCACACATCTTGTCCTTGCCGACTTCGTGGACGAAGTGGAGCACGGTCTTGCGGGCCGCGTCGGCGGCCAGGATCGCGTTGGCGTCCTTCGACTTCTGCGGCAAGTACAGGCCGGCGACGTAGACGTCGACGAAGAACTTCTCCCGCAGACCCATGCCGTTCAGGACCAGAGTCTGGCCGCCGACTTGAGTGGTATCCGGGAGGGTGACGCCGGAGTGTTCGCCCGCGAAGAGCGCGGGCGACAGGGTGAGGGTGGCGAGGAGGGCGAGGGGCAGGATGGGACGCATGGACGGACCTCCACCTTGGGACGGGAACGGGACAGGCTTGGATGAAACCTCACCTTCGAGTCTAATCCCAGTTCCGGCGTGCGGGAACCATGAAGACGGATGCGGATTTGGTGCTGGCGGCTCTGGCCGGGCTGGAGTCGGCCTATCGTGAGCTGCTGGCGCGCTACGAGCGGCCGGTGTTCACGCTCGTGCTGCGCATGGTGCGCGACCGCAGCGAGGCCGAGGACCTCGCCCAGGAAGCCTTCATCAAGGCTTTCGAGAAGCTTGCGAGTTTCGACATCGAGCGCAAGTTCTCGAGCTGGCTGTTCAAGATCGCCCACAACACCACGATCGACCACCTGCGGCGGCGGGGGCTCCACACCGTGTCGCTCGATGCGCCGATCGGCGATGACGATGGCGGAACCCGCGAAGTCGCCGATCCCGATGCCGAGCAGCCCTCCGCCCGGGTCGAGCGCGAGGCCCTGAACCGCGCCTTGACGTCGGCCATCGGCCAGCTGCGCCCGGAGTACCGGCAGGTGATGTTGCTGCGCTTCCAGGCCGGACTCGAGTACGTCGACATCGCCAGCACCACCGGACTGCCCTTGGGCACCGTCAAGACCTATCTCCATCGCGCGCGCAAGGAGCTTGCCGAGCGCCTGGCGGCGGCCGGCTACGGAGACGTGACATGATGACCACCCGCTTCGAACCGATGACGCCTCCCGTGGCGAAACCCAGCGCCGCCCGCCGCCGTAGGGCTCCCCGTGGACGGGCTCGAGAGGGTGGCATGGGCCATCCGTCCGGCTCGGGGAGGGCGTCATGAGCGACCGCTACTTGCTGGAACGACTTCGCGACTGGCAGCGCGCCGAACGGGCCGAGGACGACCCGGCGGCGGAGGCGGCCTTCGGGGCGTTGTTCGCCGAGCTGCCGCTCGAGTCCCCGCGTGCCGGCTTCGCCGAGCGTGTGATGGCGCGGGCCGAGGTGAGCCGGCCGTTGCCGGCCGTTGCCGCGGGCTCCGTGGCGGGGCGCTGGACGGCGGTCTTCCTCGCCTTCGCGAGCTTCACGAGTCTACTTCTGGGGCGGTGGCTCTTGGCTCTGTGGCCGAGCGGCGCCGCCTCGGGTGTCAATACCGCGGTGCGCGGTGGTACGGACCTCCTGGCCGAGTTGGGCACCTGGCTGGCCGGAGGATTGGTGTTCTGGCAACGGCTCGCGGACTTCAGTTCGTGGGTCGGACGCGTGGTGCAAACCCCCGAGGTCGCGGCCTCCTTGCTCGTTTCGACTCTGGTGGCCGCCGCGGCGTTTCGGGGTCTTCAACAACTGCTCGCTGCCGAGAGGTGGGCTCATGTCGATCATTGATGTTTCTTCACAACGGTGGCCTCGCCGCCTGCGCCGGGCCCTCGTGGGATTCGGATGCGCTCTCGTGGCCAGCCTGGCCCTGGAAGTGTTGGCTGCCGACCTGGCCGAGTTGCGGGCGCGGATTGAAAAGGACTTCCAGCTCCTGCCCGTGCAGAGCGGGCTGGTGCTTACCCCCCGGGAGCCGTTCCGGGGCATTCGGTCGATCGAGATCGACGGCGATCAGATCGCGGTGAACGGCCAGACCGTGTCGCGTCGCGAGGCCGAGGACTGGCTCGGGGAGCGCGCCGCGGCAGTGTTGGCCCTGGGGGATCTCGACCGCGCGGACCAGCAGCGGCTGGCGGGACGTAACACTCCGTCGGCGGAGGCCGAGGCGCCCGTTGCTCCGGATCTCCCTCCGGCTCCGGAACCGCCCAGCGCCGAGGCGAACCCGACGGTCGAAGAAGAGCCGCGCTCTGCCACCGGGTCGCAGGGCGCCCCGGCCAAGGGCTCGGTCCATGTGCGCTCGGGCGAAACCGTGGAACAGGTGTTCGTCGTCGGCGGCAGCGCAACGATCGACGGCAAGGTCGAACGCGATGCCACGGTCTTCGGCGGCCACCTGCGCGTCAACGGCAGTGTCCGCAAGGACGTCGTGGCGGTGGGCGGCAACGTCTATCTCGGGCCGGAGTCCTTCGTCGGAGGCGATGTCACGTCGGTCGCCGGACAGGTGATTCGCGAGGACGGCTCGGAGGTCGAAGGGCGGATCCAGGGGCTGAAAGGCTGGTCCCGCGACGACGACCGCGACGACCGCGGAAAGGACGACGGTGAGCACCGTGGCTGGGCCCCCGTGCGTGGGCTCGTGGGTTTCGGCGTCTCCCTGGCGTCGCTGGTGGCGTTCGCCCTGGTGATCCTCTTGGTGGTGGCCGCGGCGCCGCGCAGTGTCGAACGCGTGGGGACGCGGATCGCCGAAGACCCGGTGCGCTCCGGGCTCGTCGGCCTGCTCGTCCTGGTGTTCTTCTTCCCGCTCCTGATCATGGTGTCCGTCCTCCTGGCGGTGACCATCATCGGTATTCCGATCCTGGTCTTCCTGTGGCTGACGGTGATCTTCCTGGGCGGCCCCGGTCTGGTTGTGGCGATTCTCCTGGGTTACGCCTCGGTAGCCGTCCGCGTGGGGCGCTTCCTCGAACGGCGGTTCTCGTGGCAGCTCGGACCCTCGGCCTATGCCGCGGCTCTGGTGGGAGTCCTGGGGCTCTCGGGCCTGAGCCTGGTGGGAGACTTCGCGTCGGCCCTGGGGGGGATTCTGTTCCTCGGCCTCCTGTTCACAGTCCTGGGCGCGCTGGTGTTGATCTCCGCCGTCCTGGTGGGGTTCGGTGGGGTTTGCCAGGTGTTCCTGGCGGGGCGCACGGTGCTGCGTTGGAAGGTGCCCGGCGGCCGGCCGGAAGGTCCGCCGCCGGTGCCGAGTCCCGAGGCCTAGTTCCGGGGTTTACTCGGGGCTGCGCCGAATGACCACCAGAGTGCGGTCGTCGCCGTCGGCGTCGCCGCCCACGAAGTACTCGAGTTCGGTCTCCACGGCTTCGACCAGCTCGGCCACGGGCAGGTCGAAGCCGCCCTGACAGATCTTCGCGAGCCGGGCGATGCCGAACTCCTCGCCTTCGTCGTTGGCCGCTTCGGTGAACCCGTCGGAGTACAACACCAGGGTGTCGCCCGGCGCGAGGACGACCTCGGCGGCGGGATACACGGTGTGCTCCAAAAGGCCCAGGGGCGTCCCCGTGGCGCCGAGCTCGCGGACCTCGCCGGCCGCGCTCACCCACAAACCTGGCAGGTGGCCGGCGTTGGCGTAGCGCAGCTGGCCGGTGGCGATCTCGAGCACGGCCAGAAAGGCAGTGGCGTACTTCTCCGGGGTCGTGCGGTCCCACAACTGGCGGGAGAGACGGGTGAGGATCGCTTCCGGCGGATGGCCGTCTTCGATCGGCACCGCCGACAGGGCTTCGAGGGTGGCGGTCAGCAGCGACGCGGCCATGCCTTTGCCGGCGACGTCCGACACCATGACCACGAGCTCCTGCCCGTCGCGCCGGGGCCGTACCTGGTAGTAGTCGCCCGAGACCCCGCGCGAGGGGATGTTCCCGGCGTGGATCTGCCAGCCGGAAATGGCCGGCATCTCGGTCGCCAGCAGGGCGACTTGGATGCGCCGGGCGAGCGCCAACTCCTGCTCGAGATGATGCGCTTCCGCCGCGCGCGCGGCGAGAGCCAGGTTGCGCAGCCGAAGGGCAGCGGCCGAGGCGAGGGAGGCGAGCAGCTCCATGTCCTCTTCGGAAAAGCCGTGGTGAGCCAGGCGCGAGGCCAGCACGATCATGCCGAAGTTGCCTTCGGAGTCCTGGATCGGCGCCGCGAGCAGGCTGCGCACACCGGCCAGCGTCATGCTCTCGGAGGCCGCGAACCGCTCGTCGTTCTGCACGTCGAGCACCAGGGCGGCGAGGCCCCGCTCCATGACCTCCTGGATCAGACTGCGCGTCAGCAGCGTCTCGACCGGGTGCTCGGGCAACGTCCGCGCGGCCGCGGTGGTCAGCTCGCCGTCCTCGCTCTCGAGGAAGATGGCACCCTCCTCGGGCCGCAGGTGATCGAAAACCCGGTCGAGGACCAAGTCGAGCAGGGCCTGGCGTTCGAGCGGGCGAGACAGCGCGCGGTGAACGTCGTTCAACACTTGCAGCCGCTCGGTGTGCCGGCGGAGGTCGGGCTCGGGCTCGTCCTGGGCGGGGTGGGGTTCGAGCAACTCCGCCGCGCGCCGGTAGACCGTGCCCGAGGGCGCCGGGTCCAAGCTCGTCGTCGGCGCCACCACATTCAAACGATGGCCCGCCAGTTGGATCTGGTCCCCCGGCCCGATGGGCGTTGGGCCGGCGATGCGTACGCCGTTGACTTGGGTACCGTTCTGGGACCCCAGGTCTTCGACGATCCAGCCGTCGTCGGTGCGGGTGAGACTGGCGTGCTCGCGGGAGAGGAAAAGGTCGGGAATCGAGATGTCGCAGCCGATGGCGCGGCCGATGAGGACGCGACCGCTCGAGATCACGCGATCGTAACTCGAGCCTTCGGAAGGCACGATGTGGAGGCGCAACATGAAGCGTGAAGTCTAGCCCGGAACCTTCGACGGTGGGTGAGGAACGAGATGGTATGCTCTCGGATCTTCGGCGGCGCCCCCGGGGCCGCTCCAACTTCCGAAACCCACGGAGAACTTCGACATATGGCTACGGACGTCGTGATGCCGCAGATGGGCGAGTCGATCGCCGAAGGCACGATCACCAAGTGGTTGGTCAAGGTAGGCGACTCGGTCGAACGCGACCAGCCGCTGTTCGAGATCTCGACCGACAAGGTCGACGCCGAGATTCCCAGCCCGGCCTCCGGCACGTTGCTCGAGGTGTTCCACCAAGAAGGCGAAACCGTCGGTGTCGACAAGGTCGTCGCCCGCATCGGAGGTGCCGGGGAAGCCGCGGCACCGGCTCCGGTCCCCGCGGCCGCAGCGGCGGCACCGGAGGCTCCCGCACTGGCGGCTCCGGCCGCGGCGGGCACCCTCTCCGAAGAAGAACGGCTCAAGGTGTTTTCCTCCCCCGTGGTGCGCAAGATCGCCCAGGAAGAGGGCGTGGATCTCTCGCGCGTCGAGGGCACCGGTGCCCAGGGGCGGGTGACCAAGAAGGACATCCTGTCGCACCTCGAAGCCCGTCCGGCCGAGGCTCCGGTCGCGGCCGCTCCGGCTCCCTCGGCTCCGGCTCCGGTGGCCGCGCCCCCGACTCCCGCTCCGGCTCCGGTGGCGGCTCCCGCGCCGCCGCCCGCGGCGGCCCCGATGGCCGTCGCCGGGGCGTTGGTGCCGGCCCATGCCAGCCCCATCCCGACCTTCTTCACGCCGGCCTACGGCCCGGGGGACAACGTCGAGATCGAGCCCATGTCGCGCATCCGCGAGATCACCGCGGCGCACATGATCTATTCGAAGCACACCTCCGCCCACGTCACCACGGTGTTCGAAATGGACATGTCGAACATCCACCGGGTGCGCGAGCGGGTGAAGCGGAAGTTCGAGGAGACCCAGGGCACCAAGCTGACCTTCATGCCCTTCCTCTTCCAGGCCACGGTGGCGACGCTCAAAGCCTTCCCCAAGGTCAACGCCGCCATCGATGGTCACAACGTGGTGTTCAAGAAGGACGTCAACCTCGGCATGGCGGTGGCCATGGATCGCGGGCTGATCGTGCCGGTGATCAAGAACGCCGATCAGCTCTCCCTCGTGGGCCTGGCCAAGGCCGCCAACGACCTGGCGGACCGCGCCCGCACCAAGAAGCTGAAGCCCGAGGAAACCCAGGGCGGCACCTTCACGATCACCAACCCCGGCGGTATGGGTACGCTGTTCGGCACGCCCGTGATCAACCAGCCCCAGGTCGCCATCCTCGGCATCGGGGCCTTCGAGAAGCGGCCGGTGGTGGTCACCGACGCCCAGGGCAACGACGCCCTGGCGATCCGCACCATGAGCTACATCACGCTGACCTACGACCACCGCCTGATCGACGGCGCCGACGGTAGCTACTTCCTGGCCCACATCAAGAAGACCCTCGAGCACGGCAGCTGGCCCGAGCTGGATGCGTTTTAGCCCGGCAACTTCCACTCCGTCGGCAGCTCCGTGGGCCGCTCAGGCTTCGGCTGAACATGCTTCTGCCAGAGTTCCTGGGCGCCTTCCAGGTCGAGCAACACACCGCCGTCGGGTAGGTCCAGGCGGCGGATCGGTTTGCCGGTGAACTCGCTGGGCGTGGTGTCGGCAAACTTCGGGTAGGTGCCCGTGGTGAGTGCGGCGCGGCGGAGCTCGAGCGCGGTGCGGGCGAGTCGGTGGATGCTGCGGGTGGCCGTCTGTCTCACGGCTGCGGTCTGGAGGCTGATCGGACCGTTGTCGAGCTCCTGCGACCACAGCATGCCGTGGTCCCGCTCCGTGGGCCACTGGGCGGTCGGCAAGGACTGAAGTCGCAGGACGTCCATGGAGTCGGCGAGGAACCCCAGCTGATCGGCCACGTAGCGCTTACCCGCGAGCCAGAGGCTGAGTCGCGCCCGGTACCCGAACCCCCAGTCGTGGGCTAGAGCCTTCACCGTCCAGAGGTCATGGAGGAACGCACCCTCGGTACCGACCGCGCGGGCCAGCTTCTTCGGCTCGGCGCCGGTCCGGAGCGTTTCGAGGGCCTGATCGATCAGGGCTGCGTCCACGTCGGGAGCTTCGGCCAGCAGCCGCAGGGCGAGGTACTGGCGGCGCTCGTAGTTGTAGCTGAGTAGCTGGTCGACGAGCGGTGCCTCGGCGTTGAGGATGCCGGCCAGTTGGCCAAGCTGCGCTGCCGCACGGGCGACCCCGGCCCAGTCCCCGGCGTGCTCCGCCTGGCGAGCCTCGAGCAGCAGGAGGTCCCCGAGGCCGTTGATGGTTTGAAAGTTCGGGAATCCGGATCCCCAAAAGCGGGTCATGTCGTACCCGAAGGACGACGGCCCGCGTCGCTCGAGGGCGATCTGGAGCTGCTCCCGGGTGGGGCGCAGCCGCTCGAGAAGGGCGGGGAGTTGCGCCAACTCCTCGGCGGACCACTCCGACAGGGGCCGGTGGGCGAGCTCGCGGAGGCGGATGGAGAGGGGCGTTTCACCCGGTAATCCCCGGTGGATGGCCTCGCCGAGCAGCTCCGAGGCCCGGCGGAGCGCCGGCGCCGGGTTGGTTTCGGGGTTCACCGGCGGCAGGTTGTAGGCCGCGAGGTTTACCGGTCCCACCCGCGTTTCGAAGTCCTTGACGGCACGATCGAGGGCGCGGGCGCCGCGCCAGCGCACGACGGTCGCCAAAGCTCCGAAGAGCAGGGAAAGCACGGCCAAGACCACGCCGATGCGGCGCAGCAGTCGGAGCAAGAACATGTCGGGTCCTTTCGTGTCAGAAGAGCTCGAGGGCTTCGGCGACCCTTGCGCGGCGGAGTTCGGCGAGGCTCGGTGGCGCGTCGAGTGGGACGAGATGGCGGTGGCGAGAGTCGAGCCAGAGATTGATCGCGACCAAGCCCGCCATGGAGGCCGCCCAGAGGAGCGGCCACACGGGGATGCGGTGAACCGGCCTTGCGGCCGGCAGCGCGGCTCCGGTGATGCGGTCCCGCAGGGCGGCGGGGGGCGCGGGCACCCGCAGGCGCTCCCAGGAGTCGGGCAAGCGTGGCTCGTTCATGGTGTGACTCCGAGCCGCTCGCGCAGCCGGGCGATTCCCAGGCGGTAGCGGCTGGCGGCGGTGAAGGTGGGGACGCGAGTGATCCGGCCGATCTCGGCGAACGACAGGCCCGCGTGGTGGCGCAGGTAGATCGCCTCGCGTTGGACGACGGGCAACTCGATGAGTAACGCGCTGGCCCGCCGAGCGTCGGCGGCGAGCGCGGGATCGTGACTCGGAGCCGCCAGTAGGAGGTCGTCGACCGGGGTCGTCGGCCGGCGGCGGCGGGCGAGGTCGATGGCGAGGCGGCGGACGGCGGTCAGCAGGTAGCTGCGGGGCGCACGGATGCCCGTAAGGGTCGCGCCTTGGGCGGCGAGTTTGAGGAAGGCGTCTTGGACGAGGTCCGCGGCGTCCTCGGCCCGCCCCGTGAGCCACAGAGCCAAGCCGTAGAGCTCGGCACCGCAAACATCGTAAATCGGCCCCAAGGCCGCGGTGTCGCCGGTCGCCAGTCGGGAGAACAGGCCGGTCAACGGGTCGTGGCTGGCCGCTTCGGTCGAGGCGAGTGTCAGGGCGATCGGCGTGTCCATTCGGAAGACCAGACGCGGCAGCCAGCCGATCTTGTCACCGGAATCTTCAAGCCGCTTTCGCCAACCGCTTCTTGACCTTTCGGATCGTCCGCTTCCGTTCCTTGGGCGACAGCAGGGCCATCAGGGGACAACCCTTGCAGGCCTTCGCCTTCTTGCGGTATTTGCCGCAGCATTTGTCCTTGCAGCTCATCGCCGGTCGTCGCTCCTCGAGCGGGCGAATACTGGACTGATTTGGTGCGGATTGTCAACGGTCTGAAACGTTAGTCAACCAACGGATTCCGCCACTGGAGCTGGCGAAATCGTGCAAAGTCCTGATCGGCGCTGCACAGCACGAGGCCATGCTCGATGGCGAGGGCGGCCAAGTGAGCATCCGGCACCAACTCGTGGCGAGTCACCTCGCGCAGCATCAACTCTCCCAACACGGCCCGATGCTTCGCGGTTGGCGCGGGAGTCCACACGTTCTCTTGGCTCAGCCAGGCTTCCACGATCCGCCAAGCCTCGGGGACGGGCATCGGACTCGGAAATAGCCGCCGGTTCGAGATCAGACGGACAAACGCAAGCAGCGACGACCAAGGAAGACCCACTTTGGCGGTTCCGTTGAGTTGATCGTCCAGCCATCGTCGGGCGGTCTCATGATGGGGTGTGTCGGCCGAGACGGCGTACAGCAGCAGATTGACATCGACGAGGATCAACGGAAGTCCTCGCCCTCGGCGAAGGCCAGAACCTCTGAGACATCATCGAGATTGGGCAGGACGCAACGGCCCGTCGAGTAGGTCGGGGTCTCGAATCGCGGTTTGGCCTCGCGCGTTTTCGCGCCGTCGAGCCGATCGAGACCCAGCCGGAGAGCCGTGTTGATCAGCTCTTTCAGCGAGTGGGTTCCTTGGGCCAGCTGCTGTGTGACGCGAGCGGCGACATCGGGCTCAAGGGTCAGGGTGGTTCGCATGCATCGAAGCATAAGCCGAGTGATGCATTGATGTCGACCGCCGCCACTCGGCGAGGCCGTAGACACAGAGGCCGAGGAAAACCGCGTAGAGCCCGGTCGTCAGGT
>JANRLG010000104.1:0-3093 GCA_033762835.1 Thermoanaerobaculia bacterium | reverse complement strand
CCGTGCGCCAGGCCATCGCGAATTCCTGGCCGAACTCGCTCGACGACTCCGCGGCGCGCACCGAGTGGGATTGGAATCCCCGTTTCGGTCTCGCCGAGATGACCCGCGACATGCTCGAGAACCTCGAGCGCAAGCTGCGCACCGCGAGCTGAAGAGGAGCCCGACATGCCCATGGATCGTCTCGAAGCGGCGCTCGGCCGCGACCTCGCCGACCTCGTCACCCAGGGGCGGGCCAAAGGAGCGGAGTCGGTCATCACCGCCGTCGTCCCGGCGGCCGAAGGCCGGGGGCCGCGTTACTTGCTCGCGGGCCACGGCGACCGCCCCTTCCTCAAGATGAATTCGAACAACTACCTCGGGCTCGGCCTCGATCCCGAGGTGATGGCGGCGGAGGAAGCGGGCACCGCGCGCTTCGGCGCCGGCCCGGGGGCGGTACGCTTCATCAGCGGCACCTACGCCCCTCACGTCGAGCTCGAGGCGGCCCTCGCGGCCTTCCACGGCCGGGCCGCGGGCATGATCTGGAGCAGCGCCTACGCCACCATGATCGGCACGCTCGTGCCGCTGCTGACGGCCGAGTCGGCGGTGATCTCTGACGAGCTCAACCACAACTGCATCATCAACGCCCTACGCCTGGCCCGGCCGAAGGCCAAGATCGTCTACAAACACAACGACTTGGCGGGACTCGCGGCGGGCCTCGAACAGGCCGCGGCGGAGGGTTGCAAGCGGGCCGTGGTGGTGACCGACGGCATTTTCTCGATGCGCGGCGATCATGCCCCGCTCGCCGAAGTCGTGGCGCTCGTGCGGACCGCGAGCCCGCGGTTCGAAGAGGACGCCGTGCTGGTGGTCGACGACTCCCACGGCGTTGGCGCTTTCGGTGCTACCGGTCGCGGTACCGAGGAGTACACCGGCACACTGGGCGCCTCGGACGTGCTGATCGGAACGCTCGGCAAGGCCTTCGGGGTCAACGGCGGGTACGTCGTCTCCTCGGCCCGGGTGATCGAGTACCTGCGGGAGACCTCACCGACCTACATCTACTCGAACCCCATCACGCCCGGCGAGGCGGTGGCGGCCAAGAAAGCCCTCGAGGTGCTCACGGGCCCGCGCGGCCAAGGCATTCTCGACCACCTGCGGGCCATGACCCGGCGCTTCGAATCGGGCCTGCTGGCCTTGGGCTACGAGACCATCCCTGGCGAGCACCCGGTGACGCCGTTGATGGTGCGCGACACGCCGAAGACCAACGCCCTCGTGGCCCACCTGCGGGAACACGGCATCCTCGCCACCGGCCTCAAGTTTCCGGTGGTCCCGCGGGGGGACGAATCGATCCGCTTTCAGATTTCGGCCGACCACACGGCCGCCGACATCGACGAGACCTTGGCCGCCCTCGCGAGCTTCCCGGGCCGAGGCTGAAGCAAAGTGTTCGCCGAGCTGCTCGTCGCCGCCTGTTTGTTCGCCGGGGACCTGGCGGAGGGAGCCAGCCTGCCGGACGATGCCTTCCTCGAGCAGGAAGGCGCCGTCGTCGGCACCATCACGATCCTGCGCCAGGACGTGTTCGACAGCAACGATCCGGAGGAAAACAACAAGATCTTCCGGCTCGCCAACCGCCTGCATCTCGACACCCGCGAGCCGGTGATCCGGCGCCAGCTGCTGTTCACCCCCGGCCAGCCCTACTCGCGCCGACTGCTCGCCGAATCCGAGCGCCACCTACGCCGGAACCGGTATCTCTACGACGCCCGCATTCGGCCGGTCCGCTACGTCGATGGCCGGGTCGATATCGTCGTCGAGACGCGCGATGTCTGGACCTTGGTCGTCGGAGCCGGCGTTTCGCGTTCCGGTGGAGTCAACGAAAGCCGTTTCGAGCTCCAGGACAAGAACTTCCTGGGTTACGGCAAGGACCTGACCCTCGAATACCGCAAGGACGTCGACCGGACGACCACCATCGGCCGCTACTTCGATGCCGAGTTCCTGGGCAGTCGTTGGGAGTTCGAAGCGCTGTACGAGGATCTGTCCGACGGCAGTCGCCAGAAGTACAAACTCGAGCGGCCGTTCTTCGCCCTCGACGAACGGTTCTCCCGCGGCGTCACGGTGATCCTCGACGACCGCGAGGACCGCATCTACGCGCTCGGCAAGATCCGTGACCGCTACCGCCACCAGGGTGACTTCGTGCAGGTCCACAACGGCTGGTCGAAGGGCCTGGTGGACGGGTTCGTGCACCGCTGGACGGTGGGCTACACCTACCAACGGGACCTCTTCGTCGAAGTGCCCGAGCAGCCGCCGGTCACGGCCCTGCCCAAGGACCGGGAGCTGTCCTTCCCGTGGCTCGCCTTCGAGTCGGTCCAGGACGACTTCCTCAAGACCAAGGACCTCGACTCGATCTCGCGCACCGAAGACTTGCTGCGCGGGCGGCGGTGGGGGTTCAAACTCGGCTTCTCGTCGCCTGACTGGGGCGGCGACAAGAACCAGGCGATTTACGACGTACACGTCGACGACGCCTGGGAAACCGGCCACGGCGGCCTTTTCCTGTTCCGGGCCGGGCTCACCGGGCGCGCCGCCGAGGGCCGGGCGGAGAACATGGTGGCGGGCACCACCTTACGCTTCTACCAGCGCAACTTCGGTCGCCACGCCTTCGTCGCACGCTTCGAGGGCCAACTGGGCTCGAACCTGGACGTCGACAACCAACTCCTGCTGGGCGGCGACACCGGCCTGCGGGGATTCCCGCTGCGTTACGCGGAAGGCGACCGCCGCCTGTTGTTGTCGCTCGAGCAGCGCCTCTACGGCCAAAAGCAGTGGTTCAAGCTCGCCTACGTCGGCGCCGCCGTCTTCGGCGACATCGGCCGGGCCTGGTACCAGGACATCGACCAAAACTTCGGCTGGCTCGCGGATGTCGGTTTCGGCCTGCGGATCAGCTCGAGCCGCTCCTCGGGCGCCGGCATGATCCACCTCGACGTGGCGTTCCCGTTGAACGGCGACGAGTCGATCAAGACGGTGCAGTACCTGGCGCGGGTGCTCGAGACTTTCTAAGAGCAACGAAGAGGGCGGCCACGGGGGGCCGCCCCTACCGCGATGGTGCTCTGCGGACACGAGGGTGGCGTAGGGGCG
>JANRLG010000103.1:0-7788 GCA_033762835.1 Thermoanaerobaculia bacterium | reverse complement strand
GGGAGGAAGGAGATTGAGGCCGAACTCGATGCCGCCTGGGCCTCCCTGTCGAGTGCGCTGGCACCGATCCCAGAGACGGAGGAGGCGATCCGGCGCGTCTCTCGGCGGCTTCTTCCTCAGCACTTGGCGCGCCTCCCGGCGGGTCGCTTGATTGTTGTCGGCGACGGCCAACTCCTAGGCTTTCCGTTCGGCGTTATTTCGGCCCCCGGAGAGGGACCCTACCGTCCGCTTCTCGCCGATCACGAAATCGTCGCCGTCCCCTCGATGGCCGTACTCACGGCCCTCGGCAACCGCTCACAGTCCCGGGGGTCGGCGCAAAGGGACATCCTCGTGTTCGCCGATCCCACCTACGGGGACCCTAAGCGATTCCCCCCCCTGCCCCACACCCGGCGAGAAGCCATCGCCCTCGAACGCTGGCGCGGCGAGCGTCCACTGGTGGAGCGACTCGGTCGTGACGCCACGCTTGAAGCCTGGCATACCACCGACCTCCGCCGCTTCGGGCTGCTCCACCTCGCAACTCACGGAGAATTCGACCACCACCACCCGACACTCTCGCGGTTGATATTCGCCGGAGCCAGCGGCTCCGACGCTGCGCTCTTCGCTCACGAGGTCTACGACCTGCCGCTCGCAGCGGACCTCGTGGTGCTTTCCGGCTGTGAAACAGGGAAAGGAGCCGTCATCCCAGGTGAAGGGGTGCTCGGCCTGAGCCACGCGTTCCTCGCAGCAGGCGCTGATCGCGTGCTTGTTACCTTGCGGCCGGTCGAAGATGGCCCCACGGCTGACCTTTTCGAAGACTTCTATGCCGCCCTGCTTGGCCACGACGAATCTCCAGAGGCCGCGCTTCGGAAAGTCCAGGCGGAGCGCTGGCGCCGTGGGGAGCGATTCGAGCGCTGGGCACCGTTCGTCCTCATCGGCCGCCCTGGGCCATGACTCGGAGGCCTAAACAAAGGTCGCCGACTGAGCCTCTTCCTCGATGGCCCTCCATTCGGGAGAGCCGAGACAGCGCGGAGGACTCTTTCATGAACGAGCCGAAGAACTCGAAGAAGACCCCAAACCGCAGGCGGACCCCCGTGGCACCGAACAAAAACCAGAAAAAAGACGGGGATATCGAAGGGACCGCTTCCACCCAGGCCAGCACTCCTGACCCACCGGTACCGCCGCCCAACTAGACTTGACCGGCAGGGCCCGCGCCGCCCGGCGCGGGCCCGCCCACTCACCTTCGCTTCAAGTTCTCCACCGCCACCGGTAGGCGCACGGCCGGGTCTCCCAGAACGACGAAGTTCCGCGCGTCGCGCAGAGCACAGAACAAATCGGCTATCTCCTGATCCGCGGCCTGCCCAGTGTGCCGCTCGAGCTCGCGGACGATCATCAGGTCCGCAGCCAGCATCACGTGGCGGTGATTGAAGATCTCCGCCGCGTGCCCGATCGGATGGCCCTGGAGAATGCGACGGATAGTGTCCTCGAAGGCGTCAATCTGCGTGCGTGCCCCTTGGCGGGAGAACGAGTACGTCCAGGCCCGTCCGACGTGGGCAAGCACCGCCCCGGCCCCCTGGAGGAGAAGCTGTTGCGGCAAGCGCGCCGTAAACGCCTTCTCCGCCAGTGGCTTCGGCCCCGACTCGAGCTCTTCGAAGTCGTCGTAGCAAGGGGTCCCCCCGGAGGCGCAGGCGAAGAAGAAGGCGAGGAGGCCATCGAGTCCCAGATCGGCGGGGACGCTCGCTGCCGAGAAGGCGTTCGAGCTCTGATCGAGCAGCGCCCCCATGCAATCCCGTTGGAGGGGGTCCCCCGGCACGAGTCCCCAGCCGTGGCAACCAGCAAAGAGGAAGTCACTCGTCCCGACAAGCTCGGCTAGGCGTTCGACGGTAGCCTCCGCAGCGAGCGCCTGCGAGCCTCGCCACCCTCGCGCCGGACGGTTCTTGAGGCGTTTCAGGAGGGCCAGCACGAGCTCATCGTGTATGCGCCCGGTGACGTCGCCTTCCTCCCGTGGCGCGAAGATTCCGTACTGGCGATCGTGGGCCGTCGAGTTCTCGGCAGCGGTCCGTTCCCGCGCCACGACCGCTTCGGCGTACCGTGCGTAATCCTCAGCGCGCTCGAAATCGAGCCGCCCGACCGCGTATTGAATGTCCAACTGGTACTGGAACTCGAAGGGGATCTCCTCTGGGCTGCCCACGAACAGCAGGTAGTAGGGCACGTCAGCCGGGTCGGCCGAGTCGAGCTCGGCGCCATACTCCGAGAGGAAGGACACCTTCGTGTCGCCGGGCCGGTATTCGAGCTGGGCGAAGCGACGCGGGCTTCTCGTCTTGGCTTCCGCCCGCCGCCACGCCACGAGGGGTTCGAGCGCCTCCCGAATCTCAGGCGGGGTGCCAACGGGGAAGACGATCGCCCAGCCTGACTGCGCCAGCTGAAGGGCGTCGAACCCATCCCGCGGCGCGCGGTGGCTCCCCAACTTCCGTTTATGAATCTCCAGTCGGCTTTTGGTCAGCGCCGCGTCGTCGAACGTCCGTGCTCGGGCGAGCGCGGCGATCTCGGCGACGAGCGAGGGAGAGACCGCGCCGGGCTCGCCGAGGCGGTGGGGGCCGTGGAGGGGTGTCGTGAGGGTCGGCCTCGCGGTTTTCATGGCTCGTCCTTTTCGATCGTTCGCGGCCTCCGAGGCCGTGAACCAGAGAGCAAGAGCCTGGTCGGGAAGTGGTTGTTTAGGGCGCGACTAAACCCTCGGTCGGTGCAGAGGATCAGACGGGAATACCACTCGTCCGGAGGCCCCATGCCAAGTCAGACTCTTGCCCGACTGTTTCTTTACCTCCCCCTCCTCCTCGGACTCTTCCTCCCCGGAGACACCATGGCTGACGACACGACGGAACGATTGCTTGCGGCCCTCGAACGGCAGAAGCTCGAGCGGGACCTCGCGGTGGCGAAGCGGGACGAGTGGCTCGCTCGGCTGCCAAAGGGCGAAGCGAAGGGGATTGCGGGGGATGTCACTGTCAAGGAAGGAGGCGGCTACTTCGCGGAGATCCTCGCGTACCGCGCGTTGGGCGACGCCGCAGCGGCGGTTGCGGCGGCCGTGGAACAAGAACTCGCGGGGCGGCCGGTCGTGCTCACGGGACGGAGCGACCTGCTGACTGCGGATGCGCCCTGGCGCCTTCTCGACGGGCGGACGGCAGACTTCGAGCGCGAGTTCGAAGCCCTCTTCTTCCGTTACCGCACGGCCGACGGGAGTCCCAACTTCACCGTCCGTCAAACCTCCGCGGCGGCCGTCTTACCCGGGGTCCTGGGGGCAGCCTCGGAGGTGGCGGCTTTCTTCCGCGTGCAGAGGGAGATCCTCGGGCGCCCGGTTCGACTCGCCGAGTCCGCCGCTCTCGCAGAAGTGGCCCGGCATCTCGACAGTTCGGCCGGTGTCTGGTTGCCGAGTATGCCGGGAGGTGTCGCCCCAGCTTCCCTCGTCGAGCGACTTCGCCGGCTGCGAGCGGCCCAGCGCGACGCGCTCGCTCTCCGCCGAGCCTTCGAAACTCGCCTCGCTGTCGTCGATCCCGGGCGACTCGAAGAGATCAACAACGAGCGCGCCGAGCTTCAGGCGCGGCGGCCGGAGATCGGTGAAGAGGAGTTCGCCATCAAGTCCGAGGAACTCGCGGTCGAAGAGTCTGGGCTAAGAAACGCGCTCGGCCAGTGGGGGCGTGTCCAAGCCGACTTCGACCCCCTACTCGCCGAGTTCGCCGACTTCGACCGCGAGCTGACCACCGTGCCCGCGGGCACCGGTCGCTCGCTCCTGGACCTCGTGAGCGAAGTCGACGCCGTGCGGTCGCTTGGTCCCGAGGCTCGTCTTCTCATCGTTCAGATCGTGAGCCAGGGAGCGGAGCTTCACATCGCCAAAACCGCCTGGACTTCCGGCCGCCTCCACTACGTCGGCGGCGTCGTGCTCCAGTATGTCCTCCTCGATCCCGAGTGCGGTCGGGTTCTCGCCTCCGGACTCGTGCCGGTCCACCGCCGCGAGACTCGTCGGGCGGCTGAGCGGAGCCTCGAGCCATGACCCACTCGGAAGACCCCAGCCACGACCTCGACGAGCCAGGCCGGCACCGACGCCGACGCCAACCCGTCCCCGCCACGCCACCCGCGGGGACGATCGAAATCGTGCGGTTCGAGAATCGCCCCACGTTCTTGGTCCGCGACGGCAGCTTCAAAGTCGCTGCTTCCGACCCTTGGGCCGTCGCGCTCGAGGCCGGCCGTACCGCTCTCGAAGCCGGGTTTCCCGCCGTCGGGCGCATTGAGCGGGGCGCGCCCGGAAGCGGTAGCGTCGTCGGCACCGGCATTCTCGTCTCACCCGATCTGCTGGTCACCAACCGCCACGTCGCCGCCGAGCTCGATCTCGATGTGGGCGCGCGCATCGACTTCCGCGCCGAGTTCGACGCACCGGATGGCACGGTTCACCCAATCGCCGAGATCCTCCGCCTCGCCCCGCCGGAAGGCCCCGACATCGCACTTCTCCGCCTCGCCGCGCCCGCCGCCCACACTGCACCTCTGCGTTTCGCCGAAGCCCCGGCGCAGAAGGGGCAACCCCTCGTCTGCATCGGGTTCCCCGGCTTCCAGCACCGCGAAAAGCCGGATCACGCTGCCCACCAACAGCGCCTCTTCCGCGGGATCTACGACGTCAAGCGGCTCGCTCCCGGAGAAGTCCTCGCTCTCGACGACTCGACCCTCGCCCACGACTGCACCAACCTCGCCGGCAGCTCCGGCTCCGCCCTCCTCGACCTCTTTACCGGCCTCGTCGTCGGCCTCGACTACGGCTATTTGGAGGGCCGAAACGTCGCCGTGCCGGCAGCGGTGGTGGCGGCCTGGGTGCGGGGGACGTGAGGTTGCCACCTAAACAACCTCACTACACCTCGGATCAGTAGAGGGTGACCCGCACTTCCCGAGTTTCGATTCACCGCTGGCAGAGGAGCGACCGAGTGCCTCTAGACGACTTCTTCCTTCGCATCCATCCCGATGGCGAGACTCTCGTGGTCAATGCTCGACTCGGGACCCAAACGGCGAACGAGCCGCTCACACTCGACCTCGCTCGGACCTGGGACTTGAGCCACCTCGAGAGAAGCGAAGCCGCGGACGAGGCCGGGCACACGCTCTTCGACGCTTTGATCTCGGGGTCCGTTCGCAATCTCTTCCACCAAGGGCGAGGGGGCGTCAGCTCTGGGTCCAGCCTGCCGATTCGTCTCCGTCTCGACTCCCGCGATCCTCGCGTCCGGCCTCTCCTCGGGCTCCCTTGGGAGCTGATGAAAGACAAAGGATCCGACTCACGGCAGTGGCCAGCCCTGGACATTCATCGCCCAATCATCAGGGAACTCGATAGCAATCAAGAGGTTCTGACTCCGTCAGCGGGCAAGCTCCAGCGTGTCCTCCTTGCGATGGCGCAACCGACGTACACGGCCGAACTCGAGCTCGACCGCGAACTGGATCTGATCTCCGAAGAGCTCGGGCGAGTTCCGATCCGTCCCACTCTCCTGAGCCAAGTGACCCGTCCGCGCTTAGCCGATGCTCTCAGCACGAAGGCACCTCAAATCGTTCATTTCATGGGCCACGGCCTCGTCGACGCCACTCGCGGTGAAGGTCAGTTGCTCCTCGCGACCGAAGAAGGCGGCATCGATCCCATCGACGCTTCCGACTTCGTCACCCTCTTCGCCGCTTCGCCGGTGCCCCGACTCGTGATCCTCGCCGCTTGCTTCTCCGGAGACCCCGGAGATCCCGACCATTTCGGCCCCTTTTCGAGCGTCGCTGCCGCACTCGTGGCCGCCGGCTTTCCCGCAGTCGTCGCCATGCAGACCAAGGTGAGGGACCGGCCAGCGACTCGCTTCGCCCAGCGCCTCTACCAGAGTCTGGTCGTAGGAAACTCAATCGAGACGGCAGTCACGAACGGCCGCATTGCCCTCCGGGCCGAGCACCGAGGAACGCTCGATTGGGCGGTGCCGGTGCTCTATCTGCGAGGGCCCTGCGAGGCTCCGGCTACCCAACAAGAATCGAAAACTTCCGAAGATAAATTGCCACCCCCGACTCCCCCCAAAGTGGAGCAAAACATCCAGGCCTCGGAAATCGGCGCGATCTTCGGATACGTGAAGGAAGTTCACCAACATGGAGGAGGAGGAACGTGACTCTTACCGAAAAAGCGGATCCTGAGGTGGGTACAACCTCGCCTCCAGAGAAAGACGCCGACAAGACACCCCAACAGCCAGAAGTTGCAATAGCGATCAATGTAGGCGGCGAGACCTCTTCCCGTCCAATGTCGTTCTTTGCACACGTTGACTCAGTATTTCTCAACAAAGACTCTGGAGTGCCAAGAGAAACGCCGCCGCTATCCAACCTGCTGGAACCCCTACCAGGCAGGCCGCCTCATCTGCACGAATTCCAAGATCCCCGCCACTCGGAGCTGATCTCGATACTCGAACGCAAGCGCATTCTTCTTCTCACCTCCTACCTCGAAAAAGCGGCCTATTCAGCGGCCTTTGCCGTAGTCCACGACGAGATGTTTGCCAGTCACGAGAAACTTGCCTTTTCTCCTACTCGGACGCCTGACAAGGGACGCGAGGATCTCGATGTGATGGCCATCACAGCCGAGGGCGTCCTCGGCGAGAGAAGAGTACTGCTCATCGAAATCGGTTCGAGGTGCAGCTTCCTCGACGCCCTGCTCGACATGGACCACTTCGTTACCGCAAGGACCGTGGAGTGGTTGCAGATCCAGTCCTCCTGCCTGGTTCTCGTGATCAACGAAGATTTGCTCGCCGACAAGGCAGCTACGAACAGGGCTCGAGAGACTCTTGACCTCTACGTTGTCTCCCACCTCCGTTATCTCTTGACAAGGTACCTCGACAGTCGCGCCTCTGTGATTGAGGTCGAACTCGCGAGCTATGTTCAGAGAGGGCTCATGGCCCCGCAGGAGATGTACCACCATGTCGAAGCTCGCTTGATGTCGGGCATCGACGCGTTCGAGGCTTTTCTCGCGGACCTCCGCCGGGTAAGTTCGCTTTCGCGAGCCGAGATCCGAGAACACTTGCAACCGATCGATGCCGAGGACATCTTGCGGGAGCCGTCGGAGGTGCATCGAGTTGCAGCCTTCGTCGGCACCTTCTTTCCGGCACTGAGTCAGCGGGAGTTCGAGCGGCTGGTCCTGTTGCTGCTCGGGGGGGAAACTACGACGGTCGAGCGGACTCGCCAGGCCCTTGGCAGCGACGGGTCCGCGGTCACGATTCACGAAGAGATCACCGAGCGCTGGGCCGATCGTTGGCGACGGAGCGCCGACACGATCTTTCGCGACTGCCACCTGTCGACCTCCCCTTCCGAAGACGGGGTTTGGACAGTCTCGTTCAGCGAGCCCTATCTGGGCGAGAAACTCCGCAGGTACTTCGAGCGCTCGGCACCGTGGTACTTCCGGGCCCAGTGCGCCAAGTTGCAGGAATCCGGAGCACTCTTCTTCTTCGATCTCTCCCTGGCCGCGGTGGAAGGGCTAGTCGGCCTGTTCGTCGAACGGGCACTTGCCGATCCCTCGGACTTCGGGAGTCCCTGGCTGCTGGAGATGGTTCACGGGCTGCGAATCGAGCTCGCTGGCGAGCCGTCTTCTGAGTCGCCCGAGGAGACTCTCAAGTGGATGCTCGAGAAGCTGGCCGAAGCGCAGTTGCGCGCTCACTTTCTGCGGCGGTTGGCTTTCCTGCTTCGGGAGATGCTCGAACGTGAAGGCCTGCGCCCGAGAGTGCACGAATTCCTCAGCTCCCTGATCCAATCGGGGGAACACTCGGCCCTTCTCGATCTGGTGCTCGA
>JANRLG010000102.1:0-19213 GCA_033762835.1 Thermoanaerobaculia bacterium | reverse complement strand
CCCGTCCGCCGCCGTTCGAAACCGCGCCCGCGCCCTGGTGCGCGCCTTTGCCGCGCAGGCCGCGCAGGCGCCCGAGGCCCCGCCGCCCCGGGCCCGGCGGCCGCGGTCGGGGCTCGTGGCGCTGGGCCAAACCCATGATCTCGCCGCCCTCCGCGACGAAATCAACCGTGAATACTTCGGCGGTCGCTTGCAGGTGGCGATCGGCTGGAGTGCGTCCGGCGCCGCCGGGGTCGCCCGCCGGCGCCGAGCCCGGGGCGCGAGCCTGCACCTCGGCACCTGGAACGAACGCGATCAGCGCATTCGGATTCACCCCGTGCTCGACCACCCGAGCGTGCCGCGCGAGGTCGTGGCCGCTGTCGTCCACCACGAGTTGCTGCACGCCGAGTTGGGTGCGGTCGTGGTCAACGGCCGCCGGTACGTGCATACGGCCGAGTTTCGTCGACGCGAGCGCGAATTCGCCCACTTCGACTTCGCCGAGGCCTGGGTGGCGAAGAATTTCAAGAGCTTGGTGGCGCGCCGGGCGAAAGGACTCGAAGGTCACCGACGACACCAACGACCTTGACGACGAAAACGACCCTGCCCTGGGCTCGCAAGGGCGGGGGTCGTTACGGTCCTTGGCGTCGTTGGTGTCCTTTCTCTTATGATTCCCTCGCCCTCCGAGCCAACCCAGCCACCATGACCTACGTGAAACCCCGGAAGTACCGCCCCCTGCCGATCACCACGCCCCCCGAGGCCAGCCGGCCTTCCCTGGCCGCCCGCGAACACGCCGAGGCCCGGCGCGGTCGCCGGTGGACGCCCTGGGTGGTGAGCGCGGGAGTGCTCGGCGCCACCATCGCGGCTCTCGCCGTGGCGCGCACCCTCGGCCGCGACACCCCGCCCGTGGTGCGCTCCCTGCGCTCCCGGCCGCGCACCTTCGATTGGCGCGAGCACGGCGTCGTCTACTACCAGTCGGGTCCGGCGGGTGCCCCGCCCGTGGTGCTGGTGCACTCGATCCACGCCGCGGCGTCGGCCTGGGAATGGCGCGGCCTGTTCGGCGAGCTGGCCGGCGACCACCGCGTCTACGCCTACGACTTGCTGGGCTTCGGGGCCTCGGAGCGGCCGGAGGTCGAGTACGACGCCGATCTCTACGTCGAACTGCTGCGAGACTTTCTGGCCGAAGTCGTGGAAGGCCCCGCCCACGTGGTGGCGGCCTCGTTGTCCGGGGCCCACGCCTTGGTGCTCGCCGCCGAGGCGCCGGAGCTCTTCGCCTCACTGACCGTGGTCAACCCCACGGGCCTCGTGACCCAGGCCGGTGGACAGGGCTGGGGCGGCCTAGCGCTCGAGACCTTGGTACGCACGCCGTTCGTCGGTGAGGCCCTGTTCAACCTCCTGGTCTCCCGGCCTTCGTTGCGCTTCTTCGCCTCGCGGCTCTACCGCGGCGACAACGACCGGCTGGTGGATGCCACCGTGGATCACGGCTACGTCACCGCCCACCAAGAGAATGCCCGCTTTGCCGCCGCCGCCTTCCTCGGCCAGCACCTCGCGGCCAACGTCGAGGAGGCCCTGGCGGCTCTGACCGTGCCGACCCTCGCGCTGTGGACCGACGAAGGCGGTGCCGGCCCCACCGATGCCGAGCGCGACGCTTTCGCCGAAGCCGGCGGTGCGGCCCTGCGCCACGTGTTTCTCGCCGGCCTGGGGGCGCTTCCTCACGAAGAAGCCCCGGACGAAGTGGCGACCGTGGTTCGCCGAGAAGTCCTCCATCTTTCCCCATGAGGAGACCGAGCCCATGCCCACCGACTCTTTGCGTTCTCTCGCGGCCGTGGGAGCGGCCCTCGCCGTGTTGAGCTGCGCCCCGAAGGCGCCCGAGGCGACCGCCGCCAAGCCCACGCCGGAAGCCGCCAAGGCCTTCGTCGACGGCGCCGAGGCCACGCTCTACGATCGCACCGTGGAAGCCGGCCGCGCCGCCTGGGTGCAGGAGAACTTCATCACCGTCGACACCGAGACGATCGCCGCCCAAGCCCAGGAGCGGCTGATCTCGGAACAGATGCGTTTGGCGGGCGAGGCGGCGAAGTTCGCCGGCCTCGAGCTGCCCTACGACGTCGACCGCAAGTTGAATCTGCTCAAGACGGCGATCACCCTGCCCGCCCCCAAGGACCCGGCGAAGGCCTCGGAGCTGACCGAAACCACCACCTCCATGACCTCGCTGTACGGCAAGGGCCAGTACTGCCCTCCGGGCAAAGAGTGCATGGACTTGGGAGCATTGTCTTCGGTGATCGCCAAGAGCCGCAAGCCCGACGAGCTGCTCGAGGCCTGGCAAGGCTGGCACGCGGTCGCGCGGCCGATCCGCCCGAAGTACCAGCGCTTCGTCGAGCTGTCGAACGAAGGTGCCCGCGAGCTCGGCTTCGCCGACACCGGCGCCCTCTGGCGCTCGGGTTACGACATGGACCCGGACGCCTTCGCCGCTGAGCTCGATCGGCTGTGGAACCAGGTCAAGCCGCTCTACGAGTCGCTGCACTGCTACACCCGCGGCAAGCTCGCCGCCAAGTATGGACCCGGTGTCATCCAGCCCGATGGCATGATCCCGGCCCACTTGCTCGGCAACATGTGGGCGCAGACCTGGGCGAACGTCTCGGACGTGGTGAGCGCCGGGGACAGCGACCCGGGCTACGACCTCACCAAGATCCTCCAGCGCGAGAAGTACGATGCCAAGAAGATGGTCCAGACCGGTGAGGCGTTTTTCACCTCCCTGGGCTTCGACCCGCTGCCGGCGACCTTCTGGGAGCGTTCGCTCTTCGTTCAACCCCAAGATCGCGACGTGGTGTGCCACGCCAGCGCCTGGTCGATCGACGAGAAGGACGACCTGCGCATCAAAATGTGCATCGAGATCAACGACGAGGACTTCGCCACCGTCCACCACGAACTCGGGCACAACTTCTACCAGCGCGCCTACAACAGCCAACCGTTCCTCTACCACAACAGTGCCAACGACGGCTTCCACGAAGCCATCGGCGACACCATCGCGTTGTCCGTGACGCCCGCCTACTTGGTCAAGCTCGGTCTGCTCGACAAGGAACCGCCGGCTGATGCCGACGTCGGTTTGCTCTTGAAGCTGGCGCTCGACAAGGTCGCGTTCCTGCCCTTCGGCCTGTTGATCGACCAGTGGCGCTGGAAGGTCTTCAGCGGCGAGATCGCGCCCGGGCAGTACAACCAGGCGTGGTGGGACCTGCGCGCCAAGTACCAGGGCGTGATGCCGCCCGTGGCGCGCACCGAGGAGGATTTCGACGCCGGCGCCAAGTACCACGTGCCGGCCAACACGCCCTACACGCGGTACTTCCTGGCCCACATTCTCCAGTTCCAGTTCCACCGCGACCTGTGCCGCCAGGCCGGCATCACCGGCCCGCTCCACCGCTGCTCGATCTACGGCAACAAGGAGGTCGGCGAGCGGCTCGAGAAGATGCTCGCCATGGGCGCCTCCCGCCCGTGGCCGGAGGCCCTCGAAGCCCTGACCGGATCGAAGCAGATGGACGCGAGCGCCGTGCTCGACTACTTCGCGCCCTTGAAAACTTGGCTCGACGAGCAGAACCAGGACCAGAAGTGCGGCTGGTGACCGCGGGGTGACCCACGGGGGGCGCGGCAAGCAGCGCCCCTACGACCACCAGGGCTTCCGGATTTTCGTAGGGGCGCTGTTTGCTGCGCCCTTCGCCGTCGGACTCTCGGCCCTTTTATTTCTCAGCCTGCGTTTTTTCGCTGACTCCTAGTGAGAGCGCTCCGGAACCCACCGACAGCGAGGTGGACGAGCGCTCTCCAGAGAGGAGCCGCGATGTCTTCGAGATTCCCCCGACTTTCCGTCCTGGCTTTCGGCTGCGCCTGGGTGCTCGGCACCGGCGCCGCCACGGCCCAAGGGCCGGTCCAGCCGTTGTGCCCTGCGACCATCGACCCGGCACCCACGAGCCCCACGGGACGGCCGGCCGATGTGTTCGCCGATGCGACCCTGTTCGCCAACCCCCAAAACAGCAACGACTATCACTGGGTCCACTCCGGTACCCACCTGCAGGGGCGCCCCGCGACGCAGAAGTTCGCCGCCTGTGCCTTCTACGACATGCCGTCCGATGCGATTCCGGACCTCTCCGGATTCCGGACGTCGCTCGTGGTCAACAACCTGAGCCCCACCGCCACCGCCACGGTGACGCTGCGTTTCCGCAACGCGGCCGGCGTGGTGTTCGCCACGCGGTTCGTCAGCCTGGCGCCCGAGGCGACCTACCTCGGAGCCGCGGACGCCTTCTCGCCGGCGCTCGGGGGGCCGGGGTTCGGATCTATCGAGGTGGCTTCGAACATTCCGGTGGTGGGGGCCACGGTGCACCACCTCGGGAGCCAACGCATTTTGATCGGCGGTATCCCGGTGACCGATCCGGACGTCATCCCAAGCAGCGGCGGACAACGGCCGGGTGAAGGCTCGATGCAGCAACTGCAGATCGCGCAGAATGTGCGGACGCTCTACGGCGGCCCGTATCCGCTGTCGAACAGCTCGCCGGAAGATCTGTTCAACGGTGTGTTGCCCTTCAACTGCATTCTGAACGCCAGCCCGACTCCGACCACCTTGACCGTCATCACCGGGCTCGCCAACGGCGCGGGCACCTTGTCCACGGTCACGACGCCGCTGCCCGCCTTCGGCGTGTTCCTGGACACCTCCCTGTGGCAATTGGCGGAGCCCTTCTACCTCGCCGGGTTGGGGCCGTTCAATTTTGACGCCCTCACGGTCGCCTCGGCCACCGACGGCGGTTCGCTGATCGGCGAAACCATCCAGACGGACTTCTTCAGCAACTCGCCGGGCTCGAACCTGCTGCTGGGCGGCCGGTTCCGCTTCTGGTCGACCATGATGCCGTTCCAGCTCCCTTGCCGGCTGTTCAATCCCGAGGTGACGTTCACCGGTACGACTCCGCCGGTCTCGACCTACATGGCCGTCGCCAACATGACCGCGACGACCTTGAGTGTCCGCACGGATTTCTTCAGTCGGGACGGCGTCCCCTTGGGTTCGCGCTTCGACAACAACGTGCTGCCGGGCGCCGTCGTGCGCATCACCCCGAACAATCCCCCGAGCGCCGGCATCGCCTTTGCGCCGATCGGCACGTTCGCCGGCTGGGCGCGCATCACTTCGAATCGGCCCGGGCTCGTGGGCTGGACGGCGCGGGAGATCAACCAGCAGCAGCCGATGCCCACCCCCAACCACTTCCGCAAAGCCTACGGCGAGGTCCTTGCCGGCGGTAACGGTCGGGAGCCCGGCGAAGGTAGCGCCGTGACGATCGGCGGTGCCAACTTCATCCGCGAGGTGGCGCCGCTCAATCGAGTGGGGGACGACTTCGACTTCCCCTTCGATTGGTGGCCGGGTTATGCCATCGCGGCCAACACCACGGCGGCCAATCTCGGACCCTACTTCTGGCGTTGGCACCTGCTCCCGGGGCCACTCGCCGGACAGGCGGGTTTTCCGGGTCTGTCCTTCGCGCGCACGTCCTTCACCTACGTCGATCCCATGGTGTTCAGCAACCAGAACATCGAGGTTTCCGGTCGGTTCGACCGCACTCAGGGCACGAATATCGAAGGCATCGACGTCATCGGTGACCCCCTCCAGGAATGGAACATCCCAGGCCTCTTCGAACCCGGCGAGCCCGGAGGTACCTTCCACCTGCCGAAGTACCAACCCGGCGACGTGGTTCCGCATCTCTGAGGGGGCAAAGGCCACTCCCGACGACTCCCGACAAACATCCGCCCGAAGCGGATGCGAGGCACCCCGGTGGTCTTCCCGCAAGGGTCGGCCACCGGGTCTTTTTCGTTGGGAGAATCAGAAGCGGCGGAGAATCAACGCCCCGTTGGTGCCGCCGAAGCCGAAGCTGTTGGTCAGCCCGTATTCGAGGTCCGTGGGACGCGGGGTGAGCGGCACGAAATCGAGGTCGCAGCCGTCGCCGGGGTTCTCGAGGTTCATCGTGGCGGGCAGGATCTGGTGCTTCATGGCGAGGGCCAAGAGACCCATCTCGAGCCCACCGGCAGCGCCCAACAGGTGGCCGGTGGAGGACTTGGTGGACGACACCGCGAGCTTGTGGGCGTGCTCGCCGAAGACCTGGTGGATGGCCTTGACCTCGGCCAAGTCCCCAAGTTCGGTCGAAGTGCCGTGGGCGTTGATGTAGCCGATGGCCTCGGGCGCCAACCCGGCGTCCTTGAGGGCATTTCTCATCACCGAGACGGCCCCGTGGCCCTCCGGGTGCGGCGCCGAGAGGTGGTAGGCATCTGCGCTCATGCCGTAGCCGACGACCTCGGCATAAATCGGCGCGCCGCGTCGCTGGGCGATCTCGAGTTCCTCGAGCACCACGATCCCAGCGCCTTCGCCGATCACGAAGCCGTCGCGATCCCGATCCCAGGGCCGCGAGGCGCGTTGTGGCTCGTCGTTACGGGTCGACAGCGCCCGCATGGAGGAAAAACCGCCCACCGCCAAAGGCGCGATGACCGACTCGGTGCCGCCCGTGATCATGACGTCGGCGTAGCCGTGTTGGATCTGCCGGTAGGCGCCGCCGACAGCGTGCAGGCCCGTCGTACAGGCGGTCGCCGGACTCTCGTTGGGGCCCTTGGCGCCGTAACGAATCGAAACGTGGCCGGCCGCCAGATTGACGATCAGGCCAGGAATGAAGAACGGCGAAATACGCGACGGACCGCGCTCCATCAGCGTCGTGTGGGTCGCCTCGATGAGCGGCAAACCGCCGATGCCGGAGCCGATGATCACCCCCACCCGCTCCTCGTTCTCGGGGGTCACCTCGAGACCGGAGTCGCGCACGGCGAATTCCGCCGCTGCGATGGCGTAGTGGATGAAGGTGTCGCTCTTTTTGACTTCCTTCTTGTCGATGAAGTCGAGGGGATCGAACCCCTTGACCTCCGCGGCGATGCGGCAGGGATAGTCCGAGGCGTCGAAGCGAGTGATCGGCCCGACGCCGATCTCTCCGCCGAGCAAGGCGTTCCACGTTTCGGCAGTGCCGATGCCGAGGGGGGAAACGAGCCCCACTCCGGTCACCACCACCCGGCGTCGCGTTGGGTTCGACATGGCTTCGCCGCCTCGGGGGGAGCCCGTCAGTTCTCGCCTTGGTGCTGTTCGATGTAGCTGACGGCTTCGCGAACGCGGCTGATCTTCTCGGCCTCGTCGTCCGGGATCTCGATGCCGAACTCCTCCTCGAACGCCATCACCAACTCCACGATATCGAGGGAGTCGGCACCGAGATCGTCGGTGAAGCTGGCCTCCAGGGTGACTTCTTCAGCGTCCACGCCGAGTTGCTCGACGATGATGCTCTTGACCTTTTCTGCGACGCTCATGCTGGGGAATCCTCCTTGAGCTCCTCGGAAAGCTGGGCGGTTTTTAGCACAGTTCCAGCCCGGGTTCGACGGGTGTGAGTACGGGTATCCACGAATCGGGCAGCTTGGGACCGCAAAGGGTCTTCAGATGTAGAGCCCGCCCGAGACGTTCAGTGTGTGGCCGGTAATATACCCGGCTTCGGGACTTGCGAGGAAGAGGACGGCGGCGGCAATGTCGTCGACGTGCCCGAGACGCTTCAAGGCGATCGACGCCTGGAGCTCGGTACGGACGTTCTCGGGCAGCACCGCGGTCATGGCGGTTTCGATGTAGCCCGGTGCCACCACGTTGACGGTGATGTTGCGGCTGCCGAGCTCGCGGGCCACGGACTTCGAGAAACCGATCAGCCCCGCTTTCGAGGCAGCGTAGTTGGCCTGACCGGCATTGCCCATGAGACCGACCACGGACGACACCGACACGATGCGACCGAACCGACGGCGCATCATGCCGCGGACGAGCTCCTTGGTCAGCACGAAGGCGCCGGTCAGGTTGGTCGTGAGCACCTTGTTCCAGTCGTCTAGCGACATCCGGGCGAGGAGCCCGTCCGCCGTCACCCCGGCGTTGTTGACCAGGATGTCGATCTCACTCCATTCCTTCGGCAGCGAGGCGATGCGCTCGGGTAACCCGGCGGAGTCCGCCAAGTCCAGGCGCAGAACGGTCGCGTCGCCGCCGGCAGCGGCGATCTCGGCCGCCAGCTGGGCGAGCTTCTCCTCGTTGCGCGCGGCGAGGATCACCCGCGCGCCCTGGGCCGCCAGCAACCGGCCGATGGCTTCGCCGATGCCCTGAGACGCGCCGGTGACGAGCGCGGTCTTACCGTCCAATCGAAACATGTCGAAGCTCCCTTCTGGAATCAGGTCGTAGGCTGGGGCCGCAAGGCTCCGAGACCCGACGGTTCAGCGAGGCCGCAGCGCCGGACGTCGGGGCGGATGCGCTTGACGAGCCCTTGGAGCACCGCGCCGGGGCCGACTTCGAGAATGCCCGTGGCCCCGAGGTCGTCGGTCAAAACGACCACGGACTCGATCCAGCGCACGGTGCCGTCGATCTGGCGTTCTAGTGCATTGCGAGCCGCGGCTCCAGAGGTCACCGGCATCGCATTGACGTTGACCACCACCGGCACCCGTGGGTCCGCGAAAGCGGTGGCCGCGAGCATCGGCGCCAGGCCCTCCCGCGCCGGGGCCATGAGCGGACAATGGAATGGTGCCGAAACCGGCAGCAGCTTGGGTTTTCCGCCCTCGGCGCGGGCCCGCTCGAGGGCCCGTTCGACCGCCGCGGTGGCCCCGGCGAGTACCAGCTGGCCGGGTGCGTTGCGATTGGCCACGGCCAACACGTCGCCCTCGGCCGCTGCCGCCACGAGGGCATCCACCGCCGCGTCGTCCATGCCCAGGATCGCCGCCATGGCGCCCTGGCCCACCGGCACGGCGGCCTGCATCAGCTCGCCGCGGCGGCGCACCAGGCGCAGCGCGTCGGCGAACGTCAGCACCCCGGCGGCGACCAGCGCCGAGTACTCCCCCAGGCTGTGGCCGGCGACGGCGACCGGGGTCGGCAACTCCTCCGCCGCGGCGCGCAGAATGGCCACCGAGGTCGTGAGGAGCGCCGGCTGAAGGTTCGCGGTCAGGGCGAGCTCATCCTCCGGCCCCTCCCAACAGAGCCGGGTCAAGCCGAAGCCGAGCACGTCGTCGGCTTCTTCGAAGACCTCCCGCGCCGCGGCGGACCCCTCCGCCCAGTCTCGGCCCATGCCGATCTTCTGCGAGCCTTGGCCCGGAAAAACGAACGCCCAGCGTGTTTCGTCCATGTGATTTCCCTCTCGACCGGTTCCTAGGGCTCGCGCCGCCGCTCCCACAGGCTGAGCAGCTCGGCTTCCTGACTGTGGAGCTCGGCGACTTTTGCGCGGATCTTGCCATGGACGCCGGCCGACACGAACTCGGTCGCCCGCCGCACGGCGTTTTTGATCGCCTTGGCGCTCGAACGCCCGTGACCGATGAAACAGCCCCCCTCGAGACCCAGCAGCGGAGCGGCGCCGACCTCGGCGTAGTCGGTCCGAAAACGAAAGCGGGCGATCGCGGGTTTGGCCAGCAGGTAGCCGAGTTTGGTGCGCCAGCTCTTGGCGATCTCCTCGCGGATCATGCCGCCGAAGAGCTCGGCCGCCGCCTCGGCGCTCTTCAAGACGGCGTTGCCGACGAATCCGTCACAGACGACGACGTCGATGGCCCCGTTCCAGATGTCGCGACCTTCGACGTTGCCCATGAAACGCAAGCCGGTGCCCTGGAGCACTTTGAAGACTTCGCGGGTCTGGTCCGAGCCCTTGGAGGCTTCTTCGCCGATCGACAACAGGCCGATCCGGGGCCGCTCGATGCCGAGGGCCTCCTGGGCGTAGGAGTGGCCCATGACGGCGAACTCCCGCAGTTGGGCGGTTTTGGTGTCGATGTTGGCGCCGACGTCGAGCAGCACGGTGCGGCCGTGGGCATTGGGCAGCACGGCGGCGAGGGCGGGGCGGTCGACGCCGGGGACGGTGCCGATGATGGTTTTCGCGACCACCATGGCGGCCCCGGTGTTGCCCGCGGTAACCATGGCCTGGGCGCGTCCCTCACGAACGAGCTCGGCGGCCACTCGCAGGGAGGAATCCCGTTTCTTGCGCAACGGCGCCGTCGCCGTTTCGTCCATGGAAACGACATCGGAGGCGTGGACGACTTCGATCAGCTGGCGGTTCCAGGCGAACCGAGCGAGCTCGCGGTCGATCTTGTCCTTCTGACCGACGAGCAAAAGGGCCACGCCATCGGCCGCCGCGGCTTGAACGGCGCCTTCGACGATGGCTCCTGGGGCGAAGTCGCCCCCCATGGCGTCGATGGCGATGCGCATGCTCTGCGGCGGGGGGTCGATTCGTCTCATCCCCGTGGCGACCGGGGCGTCAGAGGTTGGACTTGACCTCGACGACTTCGCGGCCCCGGTAGTGGCCGCAGTGCGAGCAAGCCCGGTGGGGTTGCTTGGTCTCACCGCAGTTCGGGCACAAGGAAGCGGCCGGAACGGCGAGAGCATCGTGAGCCCGGCGCTTGTCGCGCCGCGCCTTCGAGTGACGTCGCTTGGGATTGGGCATCGTTCGAACCTTTCGAGAGCTATCCGCCGAGATCCTCGCGGGACCGAGCGGTCAATGTTCACGACCGGGCGGCAACCGATCCTTCAAGGACGCGAGCGCCGACCAGCGTGGATCGGGCGTGTCGCGTCGACAGCCGCAGGGACCTTCGTTCCAATTCGCGCCGCAGGTGGGGCACAACCCCTGGCAATCCTCGCGACAAAGCACCCGCATGGGAATTCCGAGTTGGATCTCGGACTCGAGGAGAGGGTCGAGGTCCACTTCCTCGTCGTCCACCACCACGACACCCAAATCCTCCGCCTCGAGCTCCCGCTCTTCCTCTCCGGCACCGCGTTCGTGACGCACGAGCAACAGCTCGACGCCCGACTCCACGGTCTCGGTCACCGGATCGAGGCAACGCTGACAAATCAGCGTCTGATCGTACCGAATGCGCCCCTGGAGCAGAAACCCCGTCTCCAAGGGAGAAACCGTACCTTGCCAGTCGATCGGCGACAAATTGGAGAGCTCCGACCGGCCCAAGGCCGCCGGATCGATCCGCTCCTCGTGGTGCCAGCGGAAGGGCTCTTCGCCGATGTCGTCCAATCGCAACTTCATGGCGTACCCTTACCGCGCCGGAAGCGGGGATGCTAGCGGAACGGGCCGCGGCGAGTCAATGACGAGTGAGACGCAGGGCCGCCCGCGGCGGGCCATCGAGGACGACCATGGAAAACTCCGAGAAGTCTTCGAAGGGCGACAGCAACGTCCGCCAGTCACCGAGAGCCTCGGCTTCGCGCCGGTGACCGAGGAACGGGAGCTCTTCGAAGACGCGGGAAGCCCCGGAAAGGGCCTTGCGGGCGGCTCTCGGGTCGAGCCATAGAGCCACCACCAACTCGGAGCGCCGGGCACCGAGCCACGGCGCCACCTCGGGCAGGAGCTTGCGCCCGGAAGCGAGCCCCTCGGTGTCGCTGGCCGCAAGCCGCAGGCCGCCGATTTCCTCGTTCTCGCCTTCCCCACCGAACAGCTCGGCCAGACCCCGCGCCGGCAACTTCCACGGCGGTTGGTCGACTGGATGGAACACCGCGGAAATCGGTAGTCCGGAGCTCGACAAGTGCGCCGAGAGCATCAAAGCGCCCGGGGTCGGGTAGGGTTTGTGCCACTCGGGAACGGCGCCGCCGCGAATCAACAGGAGAGCGGCGTCCGCCCGGGCGAGGCCGCCGGTTGCCACGGCCGGTGGCGGAGCGCCCACCAGCAGCGCCTCGAGGCCCCCGTCGAGCGTCCGGGTCAGGCGATACTCGCCGGCCGGCAAGGGGGCCGCGGCAGTCGCCAGGTGAAAGGCCCCGAGACTCGGTGCCGGTGCGGCCGGGTGGGCGACGGCGGGAGGCAGCTCCGTTCCCGCCGTCCGGGCGAGCCACAACGAGCCTAACCACTCGACCGTGGCCGCGCGGCCGTCGAGTTCCACGGTGCCGCCGGCCAACCAGGGATTGCCCGCCACGCGGCCGGCCAACTTAGCAATCAGCGCCAGCGCCGGGTAAACCCGAGCTGTGAGGACCACCCCACCATCCGCCTGCCAGCTGGCCGCGAGCTCACGGGCCGGCGGCGCGATGAACGGGCCGAATCGCGGCAAGGCCACGACTCGCTCCCCGCCCCGACCTCCAGCCCGCCGAACCATGGCGCCGGCCAGATCCTCGAGATTGCCGCAGGCGTCCGCGGCAGCAGCGAGGTTCTGGTGCGGGTAAGGCAGCCAAAGGGCGAATCGCGCCGCCGGATCGGCAAACACCCGGGCCGGTAGGTCTTGCGGGTCGGCAATCCCGGCCCGCTCCTTGGGCTGGTACCAATACCACCAGTGGGCCACCAACCCCAGCAACAAAGCCAGGGCGGCAAGCCAACGAAGAAGAGGGCTGGACACGGCCGGGTACTCTAACCGCGTCGTGGTAGCCAACGCGAGCCGCGTCGCGGACTCAAACGCCACGACTTCCTTCTAAACATCTTTGCGTACTGTCGTGTATGAATATCTTGGTCGCCATCTTCAAACCCGGCGACCGGGAGGTAGTCATGATTCGACAGCGTCTCCTCAGGTTTTCAGTTGTGGGTCTGGTATTCGTGCTGTGGCTCGGAACGGCGCCGGCCAGCGCAGCCAACACGGCGAACTTCCAGGGCAACTGCAACTGGAATGCAGCCTTCACGCAGTTCACCTGCACGTTCAACGCACTACGCCCGTCCACGGCGCCCTCGGCCTGCCCAGGGTCGTTCATCTGGAAGTACCGCTGGGACTTCGATGACGGTTCGACCTCGGGCCTGCTCGGCGTGCCCACCTACACGAAGACGTTCTCGGGCTCGACCGACCCGCTCGTGACGCTCAATGTCCTGTGTTGGACCGGCGAGCCGAGCATCCCGACGAAAACCCGCCCCATTTGCGTGCACTTCGGCATTCCTGGGGCCGGCTGCCTCTACGTCAACGGGACTTGGAACTGACTTCGACCCTGTCGCCGGTCCGTGCCGGCGACAGGGCACTCGTGGCCAGACGAGAAAGGAAGGACCGCCATGAAACGACTGCTCTGCTTCGGCTTGCTTGCAGCCGGCTACCTACTCCTGCTGCCCGCGCCGACCTCGCTGTCGGCCCCGCCGTACACGAGGCTCACCGACTTCTACACAGACGCGACTTTCACCGTCCACACGGGTGATTGCTACCGCAACTGTGCCGGCGCTGGAGGCTGCATCGGCCCCCGAACGGCCTTTTACGTCAGCGAGTACGACTACACCACGTGTAGCCAGAACTACTGCTGCACCCGATGCACGCCTGGGCCTTGCCCACCGCACATCCTGAGCGGATACCCCTGCGAGGAGTGCCCCTGGTGACCTCTCCATCGCTCAGCGGGCCGCGCCAGGGCTCAACGCGCGGCTGATCGCCTCCGACGCCGGTGCTCGTCGAGTTGGTCCTGTGGTCCGCCGAACACGAGACCACGGGCGCTCCCGAGGCGACGTTGCGCGCCATGCGGGACCACCGCGAGGACTTCCTGGCCGAGGTGCGGCGCCTCTGGGAGGCAGGGCCGACGGTGCGGCCAGAACCGCGTTAGGATCTGCCCTCCCATGACGCCGACCGACGTGCACTTCTTCCCCACTCCGGAAGGCTTCCGGGCGTGGCTCGAGCTTCACCACGCAACCGCTCGCGAGTTGTGGGTCGGCTACCGCAAGAAGGGCTCCGGCGAGGTCAACGTGACCTGGGCCGAGTCCGTCGACGAGGCGCTTTGCTTCGGTTGGATCGATGGAATCCGCAAGTCCCTCGACGAGCGCTCCTACACCAACCGTTTCACGCCGAGGAAGCCGGGCAGCGTGTGGAGTGCCACCAACATCGCGCGGGTCGCAGAGCTCACCCGGGAAGGCCGTATGCGACCGGCCGGCCTCGCGGCCTTCGAAAGGCGCCGGGAGAACCGCTCGGGGATCTACTCCTACGAGCAGCGGTCGGTGGACTTGCCGCCGGAGCTCGCGGGCGATCTGGCGGCCAACTCGCGGGCGGCGGAGTTCTTCGCGAGTCGTCCGGCGTCCTACCGGAAGGCGGCGGTGTGGTGGGTGATCAGCGCCAAGCTCGAGGCCACGCGCCGCAAGCGCCTGGCGATACTGGTCGAGCTTTCGGCGGCCGGCGAGCGGCTGCCGCAGTTCATCCCGACGCCGAAGAAGTCGTCGTGAGTGCCAGGATGGACCGCGAGGATTCGCAAGCCCAACGGCCGAAGCCGCTCCACAAGAAGCTCCTGGGGCCACCGTACCGGTTCGGTCTGCGGCTGCTCGGGCGGTTGCGACCGAGCCGAGTGGGCGACCTCTTTCGCTGGCTGGCTTTCGAGCTGGGCGAGCTCTCTCGGCGGCGCAACGACCCGCGGCTGACCGTGGCGGTGGACATCAACCCGTTCTGGGAGCCCCTGACCGGAATCGGCTGGTATCTCCATCGGTTGCTCGACGAGCTCGCGGAGCGCGACGACCTCGCCCTGCGGCTCTACGGACCGAACCTGGTACCGAGCCCGGACCTGCCCGCGCCCACCGTGCGGCTGCCTTCCGGTCGCGCCATCGAAGTCGTCACCTACCGGCCGCCGGAAGGCACGATCGTGCCTCAGGGCTGGCTTATCCGCCTGCTGCGGCGCCTCGGCCCCATCCTCGTGGCGCTCGACCGCAATCGCGTCTTGTTCGCACCCAACTTCTTCTTGCCCAACCGCTTCCTGCTCGCCCGCGGGCACGGCGCCTTGGTCGCCACGGTGCACGACCTGGCTTTTCGCCATCTGGCCTGGACCTTGGACGAACGCACCCTGCTCGATCTCGAAGAGCGGCTCGACCGCACGGCCTTCGAAGCCGTGCACCTGATCACCCCGAGCGAAGCGGTGCGCCGAGAGCTGGTGGCCTCGGGACTGGCCGGCGCCCATCGGGTGACCGCCATCCACCACGGGCCGGGCCAGCCGGTGGCGACGGCGGCCTCTCCGGCCCCGGCGGGCCTGCCGGAGCGCTACGTGTTGTTCGTCGGCACCCTCGAGCCGCGCAAGAACCTCGAGACGCTCCTGGCCGCCTGGCGCCACCGCGCCCTGGCGGGTGCCGAGGCACCCAAACTCGTGCTGTGCGGAAAACTCGGCTGGAAGTCGGAAGAGTTGTCCGCCCAGATCCGGCGCGGCGAGTCCGAGGGCTGGCTGGTGGCCCTCGGTTACGTCTCCGCTGCAGCGCTGGGTGAGGTTTACCGGCGCGCCCTGGTCTTCGCCTTCCCCTCCCGGTACGAGGGCTTCGGCCTGCCTCTGCTCGAAGCCGCCGCGGCGGGGGTGCCGCTGCTGGCGAGCGACATCCCCGTGCTGCGCGAGGTCTGTGGGGACGCCGCCCACTACGCCGCGACCGAAGATCCCGACGCCTGGGCGGTCGGCATCCGCCGCATCGCCGACGACCCGGCCCTGCGTTCGGAGCTCGGCCAGCGCGCGCGCGCAAGAGCCGCGAACTTCTCCTGGGCCAGCTCGGCGGCCGAACACGCCCGGGTCTTCCACCTTTCCGGGTGGGGGCGGGCCTGAATCGCTGTGTTAGCCTGCCGGCAATGATTCGCCCCCGCCCCACGTTGCGGTCGTTGCGCTGGCTCGGCCCGCTCGGCGCCGTGGGACTCGTCGCCTTCCACGCCGATTTGCTACGGCAACGACTGGCCGACGCCTCGATCGCCGAGCCGGGCGTCGCGTTGCGTTGGCTGGCCACCGTCGGCGTGCTCGCCGGCCTCGGCTGGCTCGCGCGACGTGGCGTGCCGTTGCTGCGCGACCGGCGGGCCTTGGTGCTCTGGCTGGTGGCGTTGCTGCTCCACTTCGGAGCCAGCCCCCCAGTGTCGTTCAGCCCCGAGTGGCTGGCCCTGCCAGCCGTGGCCGCCGTCGGCCTGGCGAGTATCGAGCTGGGCCGCCGATTCCGGTCGGCTGGGCGCCTGGACCAACCCGTTCCCGTCCCCGTGGGTCGCCCCAGCGGACGTCCGACACGGCGGGTCTCGCGCCCCCGTTCCCACCTGCCAGCGTTCCTCCCTCGGCCTCCTCCCTCCCGCGGCTGACCCCGTCACCGCCCTTTACGACCTAAAGAACGACTTCGACCGGGTCGTCGGCGCCGCCTTGTTCGCAAGGCTCGGTGGCCGCGCCCAGTCCAGCCAAGTTCCTGGGAGGAACGAGATGAAACGCTTCGTCGGCTTTACCTTGTCTTGCGCGCTTTGTTTTGCCGGGTCCCTCGCGGCCCAACCTGCTCCCGACACCGCTCCCGCCGCGGAGGAGGCAACCGCCACGGCCGAGCCCGTCGCCGCGGAAGAGACCCCGGCCACGTCCTTCTTCGCCACCACCACGGTCACCGCCCTCGGCCGGGAAGAAGACACCTTCCAGGTCGCCACGCCGGTGTCCGTGGTCGATCGCAACGAGCTCGAACGCCGGGCGCCGGACAACGCCGCGCTCCTGCTGCGCGATCTTCCCGGCACCGACGTCAACGGCGTCGGCGCCAACCAGGCCCGGCCCGTGATCCGCGGCCAACGGGGCCTGCGGGTGTTGTTCCTGGGCGATGGCCTGCGCCTCAACAACCCTCGCCGGCAGACCGATTTCGGCGAGATCTCGGGGTTGTTCGACCTCTCCGACGTCGAGACGGTGGAGGTCGTACGCGGCCCGGCTTCGGTGCTCTACGGCAGCGACGCCATCGGCGGTGTGCTCAATCTCGTCACGAAGGTGCCGGCCTATCGCGAAGGGTCGCGCTTCGGAGGCAGTCTCGATGCGCGCTATGCCAGCGCCGGGGACCAACAACGCTTCCACGGCTCGGTCGACGGCGAGATCGGCGCCTTCTCGTTCCTGCTCTCCGGCAGCTACCGCGAGGTCGAAGACTACGAAGCCCCCGAGGGGACCTTCGGCGCCCTCCGGCTCGACCAGGACGCCACCGTGATCGACTCCGGGGTCACGGATGACAGTCTCTTCGGCGTGCTCGGATACCGCGCCAGCGACCGCCACGCCTTCCAACTCAAGATCAACCGCTACCGGGCCGATCAGACCGGCTTCGGCTTCGTGGAACCCGAGCTGATCGGCGACACCAGCTCGTCGCGCATTCGCATCCTCTACCCCTTCCAGGATTTCGACCGCGCGGCGCTGTACTGGCTGGGCTCGCTCGAATCGGCGCTCGCCGACACCGTGGACGTCAAGCTCTACCGGCAGAACAACGAACGCGAGCTCGACAACGACATCCGCGTCGATCTCGGCCCCATCGGCCCGCGGTTCCCGAACTCGAGCCTGGTGGCCCTCACCTCGAACTTCACCAAGCTCGAGACCACGGGTCTGCGCTCCGAGATCACCAAGGGCCTCGGTGACCATCTCGTGACCTACGGCTTCGAAGCGTCGCGGGACGAATCGAACAACACCGACTCGTCGGTCTCCACCACCACCCTGCGCTTCCCCGGCAACCAACAGCAGGTGATCGTCTCGACCCGCAACCGCGCCAATGCCCCCAACGCCGTCAACACCAGCTGGGGCGTCTTCGTGCAGGACGAGGTCACCCTCGGCGAGCGCTTCCGTGTGACCGGCGGCGCCCGTTGGCAGAAGGTCGCGACGGAAGCCCGGGCGACGCCCGGGTGGGACATTCGCGGCCTCGACTTCGACGACGACCAGGTGGTGGGTTCGGTCACCGCGACCTACCAGGTGAACGACGCGCTCAACCTGCTCGCCTCGGTGGGCACCGCCTTCCGGGCGCCGAACATCATCGAACGGCTGTTCAACGGCATCACGCCCGAGGGCGCCGGCTTCCAGATCCTGAACGCCGACCTGACCTCGGAACGCAGCCGGAACTTCGACCTCGGGTTCAAGTACCGGCGCGCCAACGCCTTCGGCGAGTTGGTGCTGTTCCGCAACGTGATCCGGGACGGCGTCGTCCAGCACTTCCTGACCGCGGCCGAAATCGCCGCCCTGCCCGCGGCGACCCAGACGGCCATTCGCCAAAGCGGCGCCCGGTTCGTCGTCCAGCAGCAGAACGCCGACGAGCTGACCTTCGAGGGTGTCGAAGTGGCCCTCGGCTGGCGCTCGAACCGGGGGATCGTGATCGGCGCCAACTACACCTATCTCGACGGCGAGCGGGACGGCGCCACGGTCGTCCCGGTGGACGACCTCTACGCCGACAAGTGGAACGCCTATGTGCGCTGGGAGCCGACTTCGGACCGCTTCTGGGTCGAGTACCGCCTGCGCCGCAACGGCTCGGTGGACGTCGCCCTCGAGCCCGGGGAGCCGGCACCGCTGGTCGGAACGGTGTTGCCGAGCTTCACCGTCCACACCCTGTCTGGCGGCGTCACCCTCTTCGAGCGTGACCGCCAGCGCCACGAGATCGTCATCGCTGCCGAGAACCTGACCGACGAGTTGTACGCCGAGTTCTCGAACGCCACGTTCTTCCGCCCCGAGCCGGGACGGTCGATCTCGGCGACGTATCGGCTGCGGTTCTAGGTCCAAAGGCGGCCGGGTTCGTCCCGGCCGCCCCCCTCACAGCCCGAGCTCCTCGCCCTCCGCCAGCACGCGGAAACCCTTCTCCCGCAGGTACTTCGAGGCTTCGCTCGCGGGCTCGAGGGCGGGGTTCGAGTGATTGAGGTGGGTGAAGTAGACCGTCAGGCGGCCGGCCGCCACCCGGTCGCCGAGGCGCTCGACCGTGTCCTTCATGAGCGGATGGCCGATCTTGGCGACGTCGCGGCCGGGCAGCTCGTCACCCGAGAAGAAGGTGCCGTCGACGATCGCCACGTCAACGCCTTCGAGGGCCACGGCGAGGCGATCGCCCCAGGCGACCCAGCTGTCGGTGTCCGGCACGTAGAGCACCGTCCGGGTGGGCCCGGAGATTCGAAAGCCGATCGTGTCGGCGAACTCGTCGCGGTGGGGCGCGCGCACGGCGGTGACCCGCACGCCCTCGCCGAGTTCCACCGTGGCCCCGTCGGCGAGCTCACGCAGCTCGATCTCTTCTTTCGAGACGAGTTGGCTCCAGGGGCCGTTCGTGCGCAGGAAGCCGGCCATGCGCGGCGTCGCCCAGACGGGGATTTTCTGCGTGTGCAGGGCCTCGTAACCCAGGAACGCCAACCCCAGGTAGTGCCCCATGTGCGCGTGGGTCAGGAACACGCCGTCGATCGGGGCGCGGTCGGCGCGGCCAACGGGAGCGTCCCGGACGTCGGCGAGTTTGTCCAACTGTTCGCGGAAGTCCGGCGTGGCGTCGACCAGATAGACCTTGCGGCCGCCGGGCAACACCAACGCCAGGCTCGCCACGTGGCGCTTCTTGCCCGGCTCGCGGCGAGCCACCTC
>JANRLG010000101.1:0-50359 GCA_033762835.1 Thermoanaerobaculia bacterium | reverse complement strand
GTCGTGCACCCCAACGCCGTGTTCGACACCGCCGTGTGGACCCCGGAAGTGCTTGCCAGCCGCGCCGCCGCCTACGGCCTTTCGGTCGACGAGTACAAGCGCTCGAACGTGCTCGGCACCGAGGTCACCTCCAAGGACGTTGCCGAGGTGGTCGCAGAACTCGCCGGCTCGCGGTTTGCGAAAACCACGGGCGCCCAGATTCCGGTGGACGGCGGCAACGAGCGGGTGATTTAAAGGACACCAACGACAAGAACGACCTAAACGACCCCCCGCCCGAGCGAGCCTGGGGTCGTTGTCGTTCTCGTCGTTGGTGTCGTTGGTGTCCTTTCTCTTGTGCCAGACTCACCGCGCATGCCAGCCCTTTCTTCCGACTCTCGAATCTTCGTCGCCGGTCACCGCGGACTCGTAGGGTCGGCGATCGTCCGGCGCCTCGCGGCCGGTGGCTTCACGAACATCCTGACCGTGCCGCGCAGCGCGCTCGACCTGCGTGATCAAGCGGCGGTCAACCGGTGGTTCGAGGCCCAGCGCCCCGAATTCGTCTTCCTGGTCGCCGGTACCGTCGGGGGCATTTTGGCCAACTCGACGCGGCCCGCGGAGTTCCTCTACGACAACCTCATGATCCACGGCACGGTGGTCGAAGCGGCCTACCGGACGGGGGTCGAGAAGCTGCTCTACCTCGGCAGCTCCTGCATCTACCCGCGCGAGGCGCCGCAGCCGATCCCGGAAGAAGCCCTGCTGACGAGCCCCCTCGAACCCACCAACGAGGCCTACGCCATCGCCAAGATCGCGGGCGTCAAGCTCTGCCAGGCCTACCGCCGGCAGTACGGCGCCAACTTCATCTCGGCCATGCCGACGAACCTCTACGGCCCGGGCGACAACTTCGACCTGACCAGCTCCCACGTGCTGCCGGCGCTCATGCGGAAGTTCCACGACGCCAAGCTCGCCGGTCGTCGCGAGGTCACCGTGTGGGGTACCGGCACGCCGCGGCGGGAGTTCCTCCATGTCGACGACCTCGCCGATGCCTGCCTTTTCCTGCTCGAACACTACGAGGATGCGCTGCACCTGAACGTCGGCACGGGAGAAGACCTGTCGATCCGCGAGCTGGCCGAGCTCGTGCGCAGTGTCGTCCACCCGGAGGCCGAGATCGTGTTCGACACCACCAAGCCCGACGGCACGCCGCGCAAGCTGCTCGACGTGTCGCGCCTCCACGCTCTCGGCTGGCGCCACCGCACGCCGCTCGCCGCGGGCATCGCGGCCACCTACCGCTGGTTCGTCGAAAACCAAGGGGCCGCCGCTTGACGCCGCTCGAGTGCCTGCGCGGAAAGATCGCCGACGGCTCGGTGAGCGTGGGCATCGTGGGCCTGGGTTACATCGGCCTGCCGCTGGCCCTGACCTTCGCCGAACGCGGCCACCGGGTGCTCGGCTTCGACATCGATCCGGCGAAGATCGCGGCCATCGCCCGCGGCGAGGGCTACATCAAACATCTGGACGGGGGCCGGGTGGCGCGGGCGGTCGGCGCGGGCACCTTTGCGGCCACCGCGGACTTCACCCGTCTTGCGGAACCCGACGCCTTGATCGTCTGCGTGCCGACGCCGCTTTCGCCCCAACGCGAGCCCGACATGAGCTACGTCGAGGCGACCACGCGAGCCATTGCCGCGACTTTGCGGCCCGGGCAGTTGGTGATTCTCGAGTCCACCACCTACCCGGGCACGACCGACGGGCTGGTGCGCGACCTGCTCGATGCCACCGGCCTCACCCTCGGCAGCGACTACTTCCTCGCCTTCTCCCCCGAACGGGAGGACCCGGGCAACCCGCACTTCGACACCGCCTCGATCCCGAAGGTCGTGGGCGGCGTCGACGCGGTTTCCGGGGACCTCGCCGAGGCGCTGTACGCCCGCGCCATCACGAAGACCGTCCGCGTTTCGACGGCGCGCACGGCCGAGGCTGCGAAGCTGGTGGAGAACATCTTCCGCGCGGTCAACATCGCGCTCGTCAACGAGTTGAAGGTGGTCTACGACCGCATGGACGTCGATGTCTGGGAGGCGATCGATGCTGCCGCCACGAAGCCCTTCGGTTACCTGCGTTTCGACCCCGGCCCCGGCTGGGGCGGCCACTGCATCCCGATCGATCCGTTCTACCTGACCTGGAAGGCCCGCGAGTACGGCGTCACCTCGCGCTTCATCGAGCTCGCGGGCGAGGTCAACACGGCGATGCCCGAGTGGGTGGTCGGCAAGCTGCAACTAGCCTTGAACGATGAAGGCAAGGCGGTGCGCGGGGCCCGCGTGCTGGTCCTTGGGGTGGCTTACAAACGCGACGTGGACGACACGCGGGAGAGCCCGGCGCTCGAGATTCTGCCGCGGTTGTTGGCCCTGGGCGCCGTGGTGAGCTTCCACGATCCCCACGTGCCGGTCATGCCCGTCACGAGACACGCCCCCGAGCTCGCCGGCCAACGCTCCGTCGAGCTGACGCCCGCGGCCCTGGCGGCGGCGGACGTGGTGCTGGTGGTCACCGATCACCAGGCCGTCGACTACGACCAGGTGGCCCAGCACGCCCGGCTGGTGGTGGACACCCGCGGCGTGATGCGCGGCCGATCGGGGGCGGCCCGGGTGGTCCCGGCGTGAAGCCGCGGCAGCTCGCCCTGGTCTCCGCCGGGCTCCAGGAAACCGGCGGCGGCGCTGCTGCCCTCGGCCGGATGCTCGCGAGGGCCATGGCGCGCTGGGCGGAACAGCACGGCCACGGCTTCGAGATCTTCCACTTAGGGTCCGCCGAAGGCGTGCCCGAGTTGCCCGCGGTGCCCATCCGCCACTTCGGCGGCTCCCCGGCACGCCTGGCGCTGGCGCTCACCAAGGCCCAGGCCACCCGCCCCAACCTCCGCCTGGTCTTCGACCACCCCGGCCCCGCCCGCGTCCAGGGCTGGCTGCCCCAATGGCAACGCCGGCCCTACCTGGTGTGGCTACTCGGCGTAGAGGTGTGGAAGCCGCTCCACGGCGATCGCTTCCGGGCGCTCGAACGCGCCCAGGCGCGGCTGGCGATTTCGGAGGCCACGGCCTGGTGTGCCGCCAAGGCGAACCCGCTGCTGCCGGGGCTGGCGGTGGTGTGGCTGGGGTTGGGGGAGCCATCTACTTCGTCCATACCGTCCACTCCGTCCACTAAGTCCATCCTCACCGTCGGCCGCCTGGACCCCACCGAGCGCTACAAAGGCCACGACGAGCTTCTGGAGGCCTTCCCGGCGGTCCTGGCCCGCGTGCCCCACGCCCGGCTGGTCGTCGTGGGTGGTGGCGCGGACCGTGGCCGCCTCGAAGACAAAGCCCGCGCCCTTGGCCTCGCCGACCACGTCACCTTCACCGGTTACTTGCCGGCCGCGGAACTCCCCAAGCTCTACGCCCAAAGCACCGGCTTCGCCCTACCCTCCCGCGGCGAGGGCTTCGGCCTCGTGTACCTGGAAGCCATGGCCGCCGGCAAACCCGTGCTCGCCTTGACCGGCACCGCTGCCCAAGAGATCGTCCTCGACGGCGAAACGGGTTGGCTGGTGCCCCCGAAAGACCCGGCCGCCCTGACCGCGGCGTTGATCGCGATGCTGGCCGATCCCGAAGAAGCCCGGCGCCGCGGCGAAGCCGGTCGGCGGCGTTACGAGGCACTGTTCACCTTCGAGGCGTTCGAAGGGCGAGTGGGGGTGTGGTTGGGGCGGCTGGTGGGGTGAAGGCGTCAGTAGCCCCGCAGGATTCCTGCTTCCGTGATCATTTGGTAAGACCGCAACACGACCTGCGCGTTCGGATAATCCCCGCGAGTGATCCAGTTCTGGAAGGTCCGTCGTTCCGAGGCCGTGGGATGAGCAGGCCGATGGGCATTGAGCGTTCGCCGACCCTCGTTGGTGCCCGAGTTGTAGTAGACGTAGACGAAATAGACGGTTTCATCGCCGGTGGGCGCAGGGTAGCCGAGGGCTACCCGGTCTTCTTCGAAGATCGCCCGCCGCCTGGCCATGTTGGCCATCTTGGCTTGAAGAGCGGTGCGCAGGTCCGGCGCATCGGCTGATCGGACGGTCCGCCCTTGTTCGTTGACGTGAGGCGTTTCTGTCAGGCGCGTCGGGTCGAAGCCGGTGGGCAAGAAGCCGGCGAGCGGCTGCCGAGTCGCCGCCAGATCCGTGAAGAAATCGTCCAGGCCCAACATGTTGAAGCCCGAAACGGGGCGATCCGTTCGAACCGTGGCCATCTCCGCGTTGGACAGACGATCGGACGCCGCACCCGGTACCTGGGCTCGAATGTACTGATCGATCAGCCCTTCACGCGCCGACGAGACATAGAGAAAGGCGGCAGGAATCGCCGGCGTGGCGACTTCGATGCAAAGCTGGAAGACGCTCGCAGGGGTGTTCTTGATCCAGTTGGCCGCCTGGCTCCGTGGGTGACGGGTGTTGAGGTTCTGCAGCTCGGATCGCAGGGTTGCCAGAAAGGCGTCTCGCCGCCGGCTGAAGTCGGCATCGCTGGCCCGGTTTGCTCCGGGCGGACCGTGATCGAGGAACCAAGTCCAGTCGGCGAGGCGTGCTGTGACGGTGGCCGCTGGCCAGCCCAGTGCCGTGCCGCCCTGTCGAATGAGGTCCGGCGTCTGCGTTCGGTGGAACTCGAGCGCTGCACCGCGCCGAATCTCTCGGAGCGCGCCCTCCAATCGGCCACGGGCATCGCGGGTGGTGTCGTCCTGTTGCACCAGGGCCTCCGAACGTGTGCGGGCGACTTCACCCGGAGTGGGTCCGGGGGGTGGAGTTGCCGGTGTCGACGTGGGCGCCGGGGCCGAAGTCGTCGACTCGCCACTACACCTTTGCCGCGTCCCGGCGGGCGCCGGAGTGATCCCCGGCGTCAGCGGTTCGGTCACCGTGGCCCGCTGGGCCTCGAGGGCGGCGCTGCCGGCCGTCGACCGCCGCAGCTCGAGAGCCGCGCCGAAGCCGCCGGGCGGGCGTGTGGTGCGCGCGGGGGCGGCGCCCTGTTGGGCGACGTGGGTGAGCTCGTGGACCAGAAGAGCCCGGCCGAGGGGATGTTCGGGGCGGAAGCGGCCAGGAGCGAGGCGGATTTCGCTTCCGCTGGTTTCCGCGTGGGCGGAGCCGAGATCGCGGGCTCCGGTCCGCAGGCGCACCCCGGAGAAGTCGCGACCGAGCAACGACTCGGCCGAGTAACGGACGCTCCCCGGTAGGGAGTGGACGCCGCGGGGTTCCTCGCCGCCGGGGACTGGCAGGTTCGTGAAGCCGCCTTCGCGGGCCAGGAAGCCGAGGGCATAACGGTTGGCCTCGGCCTCCCAGGTGGCCTCCGAGCCCTGCGCCGGAGGGCGCTCGGGGGCCGGCGACGGAGCTTTCGGTGCTCGCTCGCGACTCATGCCGACCCTCCGGCACTGGAGCGTCCGAAATAGGCTCGGCGAGTGGGTACGACCGCTTCCTGCGCCACGTCCGTCACCTGCTCCGGAACGAGTAGCGTCTCCCAGTCGGCGATCAGTCCGGCGGCGATCGCCTCCAGGGCCGCCCGACCCAGCGCCGTGATCTCGTCGGTCGCCGGACCGAGAGTCGCGAGCTCGGCGAAGGCACGATCCCGCTCTTCGAAGGCGGACCACACCAGGAACTCCCGCGTGTCCGTGCCGTCCAGCAGCTCGCGCACCCGCCCGGCCTGGGCCGCCAGCTGGCCGCGGCGAACGATCTCGCCGAGCTCCTCGCTCCCGGCGTGTTCGGCTTGCAACGCATACAGGACGGGCAAGGTGACCTTGCCGCTGGCGAGGTCGCCGATGCCGTTCGGGTGGAAGGCGCCGTCCAAGTCGTCCAGGATCTGGACCATGGTTCCGAGGTGCCGGCCGAACCGCGCCAACACCGCCACCGGTGCTGGTTCGTCGCGACCTGCCAGAGCGCCCAACCGACAGGCCAGGGCGAAGCCGGCTCCGGTCTTGTCGACCATCCGGCGCCAGTAGGCCTCGAAGCTCACGGCTTCGAGACCGAGCAAGTCGTCGTCCTGACCGCGGGCGATGGCGGTGGTCTCCTGGCCGAAGGCCGCAAGCACACTGCGGGGCAGTGCGCTGTCGGCGGCGAGGGTCGACCAGGCCAAGTTCAGCGCCCCGGCGGCGAGATTCGTGGCGCGCGCCGGTCCGAGGCGGACGCACAGGGCGTCGTCACGGTCGCGATCCTGGGTGTCGTCGAACCACCGGACGGACAGCAGCAAGAACGAAAAGGCCGCCGCAACGCCCACCGCCCGCGCCGGGTCACCGCCCACCGCCGCCGCCGAAGCGAGCGGTAGCAACACCGGCGGCGGCAGCGAATGGCGACCGAACTGGCCCGCCACCTCGGCCGCGAACGCCGGCCAAGCGGCGGCTTCGGACGAGGTCACGAGCCGCGCCCGGATGGCGGGATAGAAGGCGGTCAGGGGGTTGGCTGTTTCGACGCCGGACTCCATGAAGACAGGAACGGCGGCCGGGGTTGTGACTCCTCAGCGGAGTCGCCCCCTCACCCCCCCAGGATCACGTGGAACCACAGACTCTGCTGGGTCCGCGGCAGGTTGGCACTCAGGCTGAGGGTCGTGCCGAACTCCTTCTGAAACGGCGTCATGTCCTTGTTGTAAAGCGGCTTCAGCTGGCCGATGAGGTTCTCCTCGAGGGCCAGGGCCTGGGTGTTGTTGAGCCCGGTGGCGCGCACCTCGACGCCGGCGATGTCGCCGAACCAGTCGGTCTTCTTGGGGTCGCCGATGTGGGCGCGTAGGCGGTTGATCGCCTCGCCCTTGCCGACGTAGAGCACGGTGCCGTCGCTGCTTCGGAGCACGTAGACGCTGGTGCCCTGGAGCCGACCGTGGGGGCCGATGACCCGGTAGGGCATGCCGCCGCCGGAGTGGCGCCGGGTGCGCGACTGCGCCACGCTCCTGAGTCGCCGCAGGCGCCAGAGTTTGAAGGGGCCGAAGTCGGGGATGCCGCCGCCACCGGCGGAGAACGGGTTGTAGTAAGCGTCGGCCACCTGGCCCGCGGCCTGGATGCCCTCCTGATAGGCCCGCTTGCGCTCGTCGACGAGGCACTCGCCGTAATTCGAGTCGGACTCGTTGCACTCGTCTGCGCTCGCGACGCTCGTCAGCTCGTTCGGGTCCACGGTGGACACACCGCCGGGTTTGGTCAGGAGGCGCCAGCTCTGGAGCCGGAAGCGGCGGTCCTGGGAGTCCTTACCGCGGCCGACAACGATGCGGTAGGACGCGCCCTTGCCGGCATCGAGCACCGTGCCGACCGAGTGAGTGACCAGGGCCTGGGCCTCGGATTCCGGGAGCGCTCGGGTGCCCGCGGGCGGTTTTTCTTGGGCGCCGAGTTTCTCCATGCTGGTGGGCTCGAGCCAGGTGCCCTTGTGGGTGACGACGAAGGCTACGCCGTCCCAACCGTTGTCGTGCGCCGAGACGACCTCGCGCGCCAAGATCCGTTCGATCGTGGCGCGCTGCTCCTCGAGCGTCGGTTGGGGGCGGTCCGTGGGTTGCCGGCGGATCACCCCCGCGGCGCCCTGCTGCACGGTGTGGGTGAGTTCGTGGGCGAGCAGCTTGCGACCGGCCGGGGAGTCCGGCTGGTACTGCCCGGCACCGAAGGCGATGTCTTTGCCCACCGTGAAGGCACGGGCGGAGAGGCCCGCGGCGGCGGCGTGGGCCTCGGGTCCGGTGTGCAGGCGGACGCCGGAGAGGTCCCCGAAGTGGGGTTCGAAGTAGGCGCGTTGGGCGGAGGAGAGCGACCTCACCCCCTCGCCCCCCCTCTCCCCACCGCCCTCGAACCCGCCTCCGGGAGAGGGAGAAGGCAGAGCGGCGTGGGTGGGCGAACGTTGCACTACCGCCTCCGCCACGCGCTCCGCTTCGCGCTCGGCGGGGTCGTCGACGGGGCCGAGGCGGAGGCGCGGAGAGCGGACGCTGGGTTCTCTCATGGTCCTGCCGAATGGGGTTGGTGGAAGAGGTAGATCTGCACTCGGCGCCGCGGGTTGTTGCGGCCGGCCTGGGAGGTGCCGGACTCGACCCTGGCGAGGTCGGGGTGGAATCGCGAAGTGGCGGTCGCGCCCGAGCCGATTTGCGCACGGATGCCGGCGGTGGTGATGGCGACGATGAGGGCGGCTCGCACCGCGGCGGCTCGCCGCACCGCCATGGGCAGCCCGCCCTCGTTGGCGAAGGCGAATCCCTCGACCTGGAGGAAGAGATCGAGGTGCGTTTGGGCGACCGTCTGGATGGTCCTCACGGCCTCTCGAAGGACGGCGGTCGAACTGGCCGGCAAGTTGGTGGCGGCGTGACCGAAGTTGGTGATCGACGACTGCAGGAAGGACTCTCCCCGATGCCCCGCGAGCGGACTTTGGGTCGCCGGATCGAAGTCGAGCCCCCGCAGCTCGGCCGCCGGCACGCCGTGTTCGGTCGCGATGCGGTTTTCGCCTTCGATCGCAATGTTGTGACCGAGACCGACTCCCCGCACTCCAGTGTTGGCGCCACGGGTCCGCACGTGGGCTGCCATGTGGCCGCAGACTTCGTGGGCCATGGTTTGCCAGAACGGCTTGAGGTGGCGAGTTTGGCCGCCGGTCCAATAACCCCACTCGAAGCTGCTCGCCGGGTGGCGGGCCGACACGAGCGGCGGCGCGGTGTTCGTGAGGCTCCAGCCGTGAGGCTCGAGCGCCACGTGGGGTGTGCCCGAAAGCACGGGGTTCGGCGAAGCGAGGTCGTTCTCGATGTCCTGGAGGCAGGCGTGGCCCTCGGCCTGGCTGGGATTGGGCGGTCCCGTGCCGAGCACGATCCGGTTGCCCGATCGCGAGGCCAAGCCGCTGATCTGCTGGAAGGCACCCTCGATGAGCGCACCATCCTCCGGTGAGGTGTTGCTTGGGAACTTGCGCGCCGGGTTGTCGATGATCCAGTCCCCGGCGATCGTGCCGGGGGGCATCGACTGAGTGATCGCGGTGCTCTTGGCGAAGTGGGGTTCGAAATAGGCGCGCTCGAACCCGCGCCCAGGAGTGGGGGAGGAAACGGCCGACACGGCGGGCGGTCGCGACACGGGCGAGCGCTGGACCACTGCCTCCGCCACCCGCTCGGCTTCGCGCTCGGCGGGGTCGCCGGGGTGGCTGAGGCGCAGCGAGGCCGGCGCGGCGAAGCTCATCGGTGGGTTCCCGGGGGCTCTCGGCCATCGTTGGCGACCTGGCGAACGAAAACGGCGAAGGGATCAGGATTGGTGAGCGCCTGCTGCGTCGTCATCGTCCGGTAGGCATCTTGGAACTCGTAGATATCCTCGATTCGTCCGCTGGTGATCGGGACCGAACCATCAAGGCCCGTGGCGTGGCCATTCTCGTGGATGACCGTCGTGATCCGACGGATTCGGTCCGTGCTTCGAAACCACCGCGCGCAAAAGTGGATCTGAGCGCTCGAGCCGATGCCGAGCGTGTACGCATCGGCATTGCCGCGACACTGACAGCGGTAGTTGGCAGCGGTAGCGCCCGCTGCCATGCGGGTCTGGAGGGTGGTGAGCCGATTGGCGACGGACTCCACCGTGGAGGAATGGGTGCTGTGGAAGTTGGCGTTCAAGGCGGCTTCGACCCAGCCCCGCACCTCGGCGCTGGCAGTCCCGCCGCGGTAGGCGGCGAGGCGGGTAACGGCGAGATTCACCCAAGCCAAGCCCTCGTTGTGGAAGGTCTCGATCTCCGTCGTCTCGGCGGAAGTGCACGGGGTATCTCGATCTGCCGACGCCTGTTCGCTCCGGCAACCGGCGAGCAGCAGGCCCGCGAGGATGATCACACCGACGCAAATGATCTCGCAGCGTTGCGGGTCTCCTCCGAAGTAGGGCGTGATGCGCAGTCCGCCCGGCAGCGCCCAAGCCTGAAGCTCGGGTGACGCTGCCGCCGTCGTCGCCTGTGGTGTCGGTGGGTCCATGAAACCCGCGTAGAGCTCGGCCAGACTCTTGGTCGAGTCGCCGGGAATGACCTCGTTCTGCGCTGGGTCGGAGTCGAAACCGAACGTCACGCCGCGGCCATCCCGGGATCGCGCCGCTTCGAGGCGCGGAAGCAATGGCTGCAGTCGATTGAACTGGGTTTGGATTTTCGCCCGCCGGGCCGCGGGAATCGCCGTGTCTCCAAGAGTCCGCAGGGCAACACGCAGAGACTGCCGCAGGACGAAGATCGTGTCGCCGATGTCGTAGTTGCTTCCAGCGCTGTCCGCGACACTGCGCTGGACGCTGGCAGCGTTCCCCGCCCGACCTGCTGCCTGCTGGAGCACGTGGGTCAGTTCGTGTGCCAACAGGCGCCGGCCTCCAGTCGTGTCGGGCCGAAACTCCGAGGCCCCAAAAACAATGTCCCGGCCGACCGTGAAGGCGCGAGCATTCAACTCCCGCGCGGCCCGGGCGGCCTCGCCGCCGGTGTGGAGGCGAACGGCCCCGAGATCGACCCCGAACTTCGGCTCCAGGTCCGCCCGGAGAGCGGGTTCGAGCGGGTGGCCCGCGCCCGTCACCCCGGGTACCGCCGCCCGCGGAGGCTCGAAGTACCCCGGCAGCGGCGCCAGCTGAGCCATCTGGGGCTCTTCCTCACAGTCACATTGTTCGCACGCACAGCGTTGCGCCCCGGGCGCTTTCGTCGGAGTGACGGCCGGGATGGGAGAGAACGACCGGCGAGAAGCACCCACGGCCGGTGCCGACACCACCGCCTCCGCCACCCGGTCCGCCTCGCGCTCCAGGGGATCGTCCACGGCGCCCAGGCGGAGCTTGCGTTGCAGCAGGGCGCCGCCCGCGAGAGTGAGACCCGCCCAGCCGGGTTCGCCCGTCGACTTTTCGGCCGGCGAGGCGGATTCCGGCGGGCGGGTCTCCCGCTTCGCAGCGGGCGCAGCTACGGCCCTGGTCATCGTTCAGCCCCCGGAGGGCGGCCACGGGGGGGCGCCCCTACGCGTGGAAAGGGACCGTCTCACCCCGGCCCCCGGCGCCGCCGGCCGCCGCCGGTGACGAGCGGTGTCGAACCGCCGCCCGGAATTTCGGCCGTCTTGACGAGGGCTAGGATCGTCACTGCCGGGCAGCCGAAAGGCAGCGGCCGAGGGTCACCCCCGGCGCGCAGGGCCTTGCCCAGGCGCCGGCCGCCGAGGGTCTTGGCGATCGCCTCCGTCTGATCGAAGTGCGTGTCGGCTTGGACCGTGGTGCGGTCGAACTGGGAGACCGAGAGGGCGATGAGCGTCAGGCCGTTGGGAATCGTCGGCACGTGGGTCTTGAACGCCGCCGCGACGGCATCGGCGCCGTTCGGTGCGAGGTTCGCAGAACCTTCGACGAAACCCGCCGAGCCCAGCAGCACCGCGCCGGTGTTGGCGAACAGATCTTCCGAGAAGCCCACCGTGGCGATGCGCTCGTGGATCGGCAGCAGCCGTTCGAGAGACGTGTCGCGCAGCAGGTAGGCACTGTGGCACTCGACGGCTTGGCTCGGCCGCAGCGTGACGAACACCATCACCCCGTCCACGCCGGCTGCCGACAACCCGGCCGGCAGGTCGTCGAGCACTTCGAAGTGGGCGGCGTCGGCCAGCGGGGTCACGGAGGTGTAAAGGCCGGTGAGGGTATCGAGCCGGGAGTCGGCAAGCACCTCTCCCTCGGCTTCGGTCTCGGGGTGGCTCGCGAGCACACCGAGCAGCAGGCGGTTGCCGTCCGCCGTGGCGCTGTCCCAGGCTTGGCGGGCCAGCGGCTGGGAGGTCTCGAGGGCCGGCGAGCCTCCGGCGTATTCGACCGTGCCCACTTCTTCGGGGTTGTAGTTGTCGAGCCCGATGCCGCGGCGCAGCAGGCCGAGCAGGATCTCCTGCTCCTCGTGACGGTCGACCTCGACGTGGAACACCCGGTAGCGGCGACTGGGCACCGTGGGCTTCACCGCGTCGATGCCGCAGGTCTTGTCCCTGCGGCGGTGGAAGAACACCCAGTCGCGGGTGGCTTTGACGGTCAGGTCCGTCGTCGCCGGGGCGGCAGGCGGGAAGAGCTTGCGGGCGCGGGCGGCCAGGAAGTCGGCGTCGCCAAGGCTCTTGGCGAGCCGCTGGAGACTGGCCAGGGCAGCGACGTGGGCCGTGTGGTCGGGCCGGACGACTTCGTCGCTCACCCGTTGATCGAGGACGAACAGCGGGATCTCGCGCCGGCTCGCGACCCCGAGCTGGGCCTCCGCCCGCTGCCGCGCCTCGGCCGCGGGCACGCCCTCGGCGATCAGCTGTCTCGTCAACGCCTCGATCTGGCGCTCGAGGCGTCCGAGGTCGGAGGCGTCGCGCGGCGAGGCCACTGCCGCGCCTTCGACACGCGCTCGGCCGGCCTCCGGCCACTCGCGGGAGGCCCTGACTTGGGCACGACCGCCGAAGAAGAGCTGGAGCCCTGGGATCGCCACCGTGACCTTGCCGGACCCTTGGTTTTCCAGCAGCACCGACTCCTGCACGGTCAGAGAGCGAGTCAGAGGGTTGCCCGTGGGCGGATGGCCGACGACGGTCAGGCGCCCGGCGACCCGCGCCGAGACGCGGCCCTCCCGGGTGTCTTCCACCAGCAACCGGCCGTGCAGAGTGATCTCGAGCGTGCGGGTTTCGAGCTGACCGTTGCCGCCCGGCACCGTCCGCTGGTGGACGGCCTCGGCCTCGAGCCGCGTCTCTGCGGCACGGGGCAACGAGAAGGGGTCGAGATCCGTCGCGACGGTCAGCCAGAGCGTGGCCGGGGTGTCGGCTCGGCCGCCGACACTCGTCGTCCGACCGGCGAAGTGGAAAGCCGCGCCGCCGCCCGCGAGGTCTTCACCGCGGCCAGCGCCGAAGAGCGATTCGGCGTCGTCTTTCACGGCGAAGGCGCGCGGCCGAACGCTGGCCGCCCCACCGATCGTCTCCTCGAAGCCGGTGTCGTCGAAGAGCTCCTCGAAGGCGCCGACGAGCCCGCTCGCCAGGCCGAAGTCGACCACGTAGCCCGTGCCCGGCGCCCTGCCGGGAGCCGCGTCGATCAAGCCGTCCGGCACCAGGATGTCCACCCGCGGCTTCTTCGCCGGGTCGTCGAGGCCGGCGAGGAGCGAGATGCGCTCCATGTGCTGGGCCTCTTCGAGGGCGTGGGGCACGAAGTCCGGGCGCACGACGCAGAACCGCAGATCGACGCCTTCACCCATCATCCGGCGCACCTGCTGGTTGACCGACAGGCTCGCGCTCGGCACCACCGGCAGGTAACCCGCCGAGGGCAGCTCGACGATGCCGCAGGAGATCAGCAGGCGCTCGCGGGGCTTCGCCGCGAAGCCGGCCACGGCGTCGACCAATTGGCCGCGGAGCAGCGTGACTTCTTCGAGCCGGTCCGCCAGGCCACCCTGGTCGAGCCAACGGGAAAAGCGTTCGGACGTCTCGCGCAACAGCCGATAGGCGGGAGCGCAGTCGTCCTCCCCGCCGGGTTCGGTTTGGTGGCCCAGGCAGTCGGTCAGCTGGCATTGGAACTGGAGCACCTGGGCGAGGAACACGTCCCACGGCCGCATCGCCATCCGCCCCGCCCAGTAGCGGCGATTCGGCGGCTCGATGCGCTCGCGCCGGGCCGTCCAGGCGTCGAAGAAGCGAATGGTTTCCCCGGCGCGCGAGAACAACCCCACCGGTACCCCGGCGCCACCCTGGGCACCGGCTCCGAGACACCAGGCGTCGGCGCGCAGACCGTCCCCCGAGATCAAACTGCCCCCGGCGCGGCGCTCGTCTTCGAAATAGGCCGCGGCGGTCAACGAGCGGAGGGGTTTGCCCGTCCGGGCGACCGTGGCCGAAGTCGCGAGGGCGGTTTCGAGGGTGATCGGGACCGCGCGCACCAGCACCCCTTCGAGAATGTAGGGCCGCTCGATTGTCTTGGCGCAAGGATCGGCGCACAGGCGGCCGAGCACGTCCTCTTCCCCGCAGAGATCCTCAGCGTGGAACAGCGAGACGAGGTAGAGCACGCCGCCGTCGGTCGTCGCCACGCCACCGTCGGCGCCCAAGGGCTGGCAGTCGGCGAAGCCGGCGAACCGGATCGCCCGCGGTTGGCCGCCCGAGATCAGGACAGCCCCGCCGCGCGAGGCCTCGACCAGCTCACCGAGGGACAACGGCACCCCCTCGGGCAGGAACAACGTTCGGCCCTGGGGGTCAAGCGCCAGGCCGGGGCCGAGGGCGAGGGCGTCACCACCCGTCCACACGGCGTCGAAGCCGTGCACGACCCCGCTGCCGCCGGCTTGGTTCGAAAATTGGACGAGCTGCCGGTGGTACTCCTGCTCGAGGGTCAGGTCGCTCGCGCGCAGAAATTTGCCGTCGAAGTAATGCAGCCGGGTGAGCGGCGTCGGGCGCGGAATGACGGGCACGCCGCCGCGCCCGGCGATCCGGAGGCTCGGCGAGAGGGTCTTCATGGACTGAGACATCGTTCACCTCTGGGCAATGGAGCGCGGTCAGGGCACGGCCGAGGCGGCCAGCAGGTCTTGCAGCGTGGTGGTGGCGACGTGGGCGGGCCGCACGGTGACGTCGACGGTGCCCGACTCGAGGGTCCAAGCCCCGGTCCCGCCCGCAAGCACGATCTCGCGCACCTCGGCCAGCAACACCTCGCCCGGCTCGGCGCCGGGGAAGCGGGTGAGGGCTTCGCTCGCGGTCGCCGGGGCCATCTCCGTCACGTCGAGGGCGGCGAAACGCCGGAAGGCGGCCTGGGCCGCGGCCGGCGGGTCCGCTGAGCCCGGCAGGGCGGCCACGGTATCGAGCACCTCCTGGTCCGCCGGCACCGGATTGCCGTCTTCGTCGAGCCGCGGAGCGCGGAGGCCGTAGAGCAGCCGCAGCCGCGGGTAGGGCGCGGGCGGCGGCTCGGGGGCGGGCGCCGGGCCGGGATGGAGCGTCAGCGTCACCGTCTCCACCAGCCGCGAGTAGGAGGTGGTGCGGGCGTCGCCGGCACAGGGTTCGGCCATGGCCGGCACCTGACGATCGAGACAGGCACGGAAACGCACGGTGACGTGGGCGGTGAAGCGGACGCGGCCGGCACCCAGGTCCTCGACGCTGAACGCCGGGTCCTCCCGATGGGCATCGAACCAGGCGCCCAAGTCGACGCAGGACAACGTGTCGAGGCACAGCTCGCGGCCGAGGGGGTCGAGCGCGAGCCCGGGCCGCACGCGGACCTCCCGCGAGCGGGTGTCGAGCTCGACGCCGAGGCCCCAGACGACTCCGTGGCGGTGCAACCAAGCGCTATGCAGCCACTGCTTGCCGCGCGGGTAGGCGGTCAGGGTGACGAAGTCGTCTTCGCCCAGCAACATGCCGAACCGCACCCGCAGGGAGCGATGGGGATCGAGGGGCAGAGCCTCGGAGAGGCAGGTCGAGGTCACGGGGGTTTCGGCCATGGCTGGACTCCTTGGAGAACGGTCATTCACCGCGCAGAGCGCCGCTGGCGATACGCGCGGCGAACTCGGCGGCGACGTCGTGGCGGGTGCCTTCGGCAGCGGCTTCCTGGTGCAGGTAGAGGAGGGTGCGGGCGCGTTTGTCGTCCGCCGTGGCGGCGGTCACGAGGGCGGTGGTCGCGGTGTCGATGGCGGACAACAGATTCGCCGGGGTGATGCCGGCGAGCTCGCCGAGCACCCGCCGGGCTTCCTCGAAGGCCCGCAGGTTAGCCCAGGCCGACTCTGGCACCGTCGCCTCCCAGTCCTCGAGATCGGCCGCCACGGCGGCGAGTGCGGCGTTCGCCGTGGTCAGCTCGCCCTCGAGCGTCGCCACCTCGCCGTTCAAGGTCGCGAGGATCGGCGTCAGGTCGACATCGATGTCCGCGGCCAGGGTCGTCCGTTTGGCAGTTTCGCGGGCGGTCCGCTTGGCGGCCAATTGGGCGGCCTTGTCATCGCGCGCCTTCTCGAGCAACACCGCGGCTTTGCCCTTGGTCACCCGGGTGGATTCCGTGACGGCGGCGAGCTCCGCCGCGGTCAACGGCGGGCTCTTGGGAATGCCCTGGAGGGCCGCCACGGCGGTCTCGAAGCGGCCCTGGGCACGCTGGACGTAGCCGAAGAGCTGCCCCTCCGCGGCAACCAAGCCGGCCTCGGCCCCCGGGGTGCCACCCGTTTCGGGAATCCGCGCCGTCGTCACGAGACCGGTGATCTCGGCGAGCGCCGCGGCGCGGGCGTCTTGATCGGCGAAGGTGGCGAGCCAGCGCTCCGCGGCTCGTTCCCGCAGCTCCTTGGGAACCTCCGCTTCGATCCGGGCCTTGGCGGCGGACCAGCGGGGATCGGCGGGTTTGGTGGCGTTGGTCGCGCGCGTCTTCAGCAAGGACAGGGGCTCCTTGCCGAGGGCGTCGGAGGCCGCGGCCCAGCGCTTGGCGCGGGCGCCGGCGGCTGCGAGCTTGGCCTGGGCGGCCGCGTGCGCGGCGGCCAAGCGGTCGACTTCCGCTTGCTGGTCGGCGAGGGTGCGCTCGGCGAGCGCCACGGCCTTCTCCCGTTCGAGCACCGTGGCCTGCCCAGCGCGGAAGAGCACCAGCTTGGCGCGCAGGGCGGCCACCCGAGCGGCCAACTCCGCGGGGGTCAGATTCGGCTCGGAAAGCGCCTTGCGCCGGAGGCCAAGCTCGCGAGTGAGCGCGGTCAGGGCCGTGGTGGCCGTCGCGAGCCCGGCGCGGGCGCCGGTGAGGGCGAGCTGGGAGGCAGCGAAGGCAGTGGCGGCGGCGGTCTTCGCCGTCGTGAGCTTGGCCACCCGGCCGGTCCAATGGGTTTCGAGCGCTGTCGGGGGCATGGCAGCTTCCTTTCGAGTCAATGGGCGTGGCGCGCGCCGGGGAAGGCCTTGCCGGCCTTCTCGCACTCGCGCCGGATGGCGTGGAGCAGGTGATCGGTGCCGATGGCGCAGCCCTGGGCGGCGGCGCGGAAGGCGGCGGCGACGGCGGCGTTCTTGATCAAACCGCCGGTCAGCGGATAGGTGGCGGCGATGTCGGCCAGGCAGACGTCGTCGTCGAGCGGCGCCGTCGCCGGCAGGTGACCGCGCCACAACGCTTCGCGCTCGGCACGGGCGGGTTCGTCGAAATCGACCACGAACTCGAGCCGGCGGCAAAACGCCTGGTCGATGTTCTGGCGCAGGTTGGTGGCGAGGATCGCCAGGCCCTCGAAGCGCTCGAGCCGGGCCAGCAGGTAGGCGGTTTCGAGGTTGGCGTAACGGTCGTGGGCGTCCGACACCTCGGTGCGTTTGCCGAAGAGGGCATCCGCTTCGTCGAACAGCAGCACCGCTCGCGCCCGTTCGGCCGCGGCGAACACTTCGCCGAGGTTCTTCTCCGTCTCGCCGATCCACTTCGAGACCACGCGCGACAGATCGACCACCAGGAGATCGACCCCGAGCTCGCCCGCCAGTACCTCGGCGGAGTACGTCTTGCCCGTGCCCGGGGGGCCGGAGAACAGCGCGCGCACGCCGCGGGCTCCCGGTCGGCCGGCCAGGAGCGCCCAGTCGTCGAGCACCTGGCGCTGGTGCAGCAGGCGGTCGAGCACCTCGCGTAGCAAACCGAGCTTGGGCGCCGGCAGCACCAGGGAGCTCCAGCGCGCCGTGGGCTGGACCCGTTGCACGGCGCCCCCCACGACCCCGCCCGCCCGGCCCCGCACGGCGGCCACCACCGCGGCCAGGTCCGCCGGCTGCCCGGTGACCCGTTGCCGGTGGGCAAGATCGGCGGCGATGCCGCGGGCCTCCGCGGGTTCCACCGGATACCGCGCGGCCAACAGCTCGGCGTCGCCGGCCAACTCCGGCACGTGAGCCCGCCAGAGCTCGGCGAGGTCCCGCGGCGCCAGGCGCTCGCAGGGCACCTGCACGACCGGCCGCGGACCGCCGTCCAGTCGCAGAGCCCCGTGGCGAGCGGCCAACACCAGGGGACCGGGCAAGGTGTCGAAACGCGGCGCCTGGGCCGGCCCTGCCTCGGGTTCCGTCAGGCGCACCACCGGCAGGACGGCGCGCGCCACCGCGTGTACCGCCAGCAGGCGCTCGAGCCCCGCCTCGGCCACCGCCGGCCACACCAGCCGGACGGTCGCCAAGCCGTCGGTGGCGGCCAGGGCGGCGGCCCGCTCGGCAGCGGTGTCGAGATCCTCGGCGGTCACCACCACGGTCACCGGCTCTCCGGCGGCGAGGCTCGCGCGGGCGGCCCGGCAGGCGTCGCCGTCGAGCCAACCGGCGAGACCCTCGAAGGCCGGCGCCAGCCGTTCCGGCGTCAGCCGCGCGGGCCAGCGGTCGATGCCCTGGAGCGCCGACCACAGGCCTTCGGCCAGTACCGCCGTGCGGAGGAAGAAGGGACCGTCGGGCTCGAGATCGAACACCCCCGCCCGCCGCGCCGGCCCCGCCTCGAGCACTTGGCGCAGGCTCCGGCGCTCGGCGTCGCCCGGGGCGAAGAGCTGCGCCGCGAGGCCCACGGTGGGCAGCGGGCGCCCGGTCGGGTGGAGCGCGCGGAAGACGTCGGCGAAGCCCTCGTGCTCCTCGGCGAGGCCCAGGAGTAGCAGGAAGTCGAGCTCGAAGGGCGACAAGTCGAAGCCCAGGGCGAGCCGGTCCAGGGGCTGGAGCTCACCGCCGGGCAGCCGGTCGAGGGCGCTGCCGGCCCAGGCTTCGAGCGGCGCGTCTCCGGCGGCACGGGCGTAGGCGCGTTCGAGAAAGCCGATGCCCTCGGCCTCCGGCATCACCCGGCGTTGGAACGCCGCCAGCCGGCCCGCCACCAACGCCGCCTCGAATCCCAGGCGCGCGGCGGGCTCGCGGGGAGCCGCCAAGGAGAGCAGCGACTCACTCATAAACGAACCTCACCACCACCCCCAACCAGGGCAGGAAGCCCGGATCGAGGTCCAACCCCACCCGGCGCAGCTCGGTCGAAACGTCGTCCAGGGAGAAATGGAGCTCGAGCCAACCCGGGTCCGCCACCACCCGCGCCCGCCGCCGGACCACCCGCTCGAGCAAAGCGCGGGAAGGCTCCGGCTCCCCCAGCCGCAAAGCCAAAGTCGCCACCAGCCCCGCGGCCAGCTCGGCGAACACCGCGGCTTCTTCTTCCGTGACTGGCGGCTCGTCCCGGTCCGGCGGCACCGCCTCCGGCCCCAAACCACAAAACGCCAACACCGCCGGGTCCCCCGATTCGGCCGGCACCAAGGCCAAGGCCAGCTGTTGCAGGCTCCAGCGCAGAGGCCGCTCCACCGGGAGGGAGGCCGGCTCCACCAGCGGCAACAAAAACAGCAGGCCACCGAGCTCAGAGAAATGGACTGAGTGGACGGAGTGGACGTCATGGACAGAGTGGACCTCGGAGACACCCACAGCACCGGCGCCCTCCCCCCGGTCCACTGCGTCCATTTCGTCCACGTCGTCCATGTCCACTCCGTCCACCCAGTCCACTCTTCCCTCCACCGCCGCCGCCAACACCACCAGCGCCCTGACCCCGCACCTCCCCAGAGGAGAACGACCGTGCCCCCGGTGCCGCCTCACCGTCCGCGGTTTTCCCCCGGTGCCGGGCTCCAGCAGCGGAATGGCCTCCGCCTTCCCCAGCACCACCAAGGCCCGGGCGGCCAACTCGGGCCACCACTCCGGCGCGAACTGGGCCACCAGGCGGGGCAGCAAGCCCTCTCTACCCAGCTCTTCCAACACCGGCACCAGGGTCTCGGGCGCCGCGGCGAAGGCGCGCGCCAGCTCCAAAGCCAGCGCCACCGAGTCCTCGGCCGTTCCCGTGACGAACCCCAGTCGCCGGAAGGCCCACAGGCGGCGGGTTTCGCCGCTGGCCACGTCGCGAGCGAAGGCCACGAGGGCTTGGCGGCGGTTGCGGAAGACCACCACGCGCTCGGGGTCGCTCGGGGTGTCGGAGCCGGGCAGCGCGGCTTTGACGGCGGCGGACACCGCGTCCGCCCAGGCCACCAGCAGGCGGTGGTCGCCGCCGCCCAGGCGCAGCGCCACGGGCACCCGCAGCTCGCGGATCACCACCTCGCGGTCCGGGTCGAAGCCGTCGAGGGCCCGTTCCAGGGCGGCCTCGAAGACCTCCGGCAGCAGGCGGTCGAGCCGCGCGCGTTCGCCGAGCCGGGAAGCCGGCAGCCGGTAGTGCGCGGCGAGGCGGTGGACGGTGATCTCCATGGCGTGCCTCAACCCACCCGGGTGTCTCGGCCGACCCGGCTCGCTTCCGGCCGCACGCCCGGCCGCGCTTGGCCGAGCAGGCGGTCGGTGCCGATCGCACCGCCGCCCACGACCAGGGGCTGGAACGCGGCGCCGCGGCCGACGGTGGACGACAGGCCCAAGTACAGGCCGATGCCGACGCGCAAGCCATGGTCGGCGCTGCACAGCTCGTACAGAGTGTGGGCCGGACGGTGGACGTCGAGCACGTGGCGCAAGACCGCCTCGTCCTCGGGCGTGAGGGGCGCCGGGACGACGACGGTGAAGCGGTGGGCGTGGTCGGCGAAGCCGTCGCCTTGGCCCGGCAGGGGGATCTCCCCGGGCTCGCCGACCGAGCCGCCCACCCGGAACCCGGCGCCGAGCACGGCCTGGGAGGTCACGACGCCTGGCGTTTCCCCCACCGGCATGCCGCCGAGCCCGCGCAGCCGCCAGTGCTCGACCAACCGGGGCCGGATGCCGGCGCCCTTCTTGGCTTCGAGATAGATCGCCAAGAAGCGTTCGAGCCCGGGCACGGTGCCGCGGAAGCGGAACAACCAGGCCGCCTCGTCGATCAGCCGGCGGCGGCCGGCGAGGGGCCAGCGCTCGTCGAGCACGAGCCCGAGAAACGACGCCAGCCAGGGCAGGAAGTCGGCCGGGGCGCTCCACGGATCGAGCAGCACGCGGCGCAGGAAGCTGCGGCCTTCGAGCTCGCCGAGCTCGCCGTCCACGGGCGCCAAGTAACGGCGCAGGAAGTCCGCCGCCGGGGCTTCGCGGGAGTAGACCTTGGGCAAACGGCGGAGCAGCTCGTGCCCCGGCTTTTCGATGCGCAGGCTCTTGACCCGCGGCGTCGAGCGGCCCTTGCCGGTGAACACGAGGGAAACCCACAGGTAGCGACCGGGCGGCGCGAAGACGGGTTTTTCGTAGGTTTCGAACGCCGCCAGAGCGCCGGAGAGCGGCGGGGCGTAGGGCACTTCGCGGCCCGCCGCGCGCCGCACCAGCCGCCGGTGGTCAACGTCCGGGACGAGCGCGAGGCGGGCCGCGCCGTCTTCGTCCGCTTCGTCGCTGGTGACGGTGGCGACTCGAACGTCGGTGTCGGCGGGCAAACAAGCGTCGAGGAAGAGCCGCCCCCAAGCGGTTTGGAACTCGCCGCCGTCGAGCCGGAAGGTGATTACCCGGCCGCGGGGCCGGTAACGAATCCGCGCGGCGACCGCGGCCCGGAAGCCGGCCGCCGTCCAGAAGCCGAGGCCACCCGAGGGCGTGTGCACGATGCCGGCGCCGTCGTACCCGCGGGCTTTCAGGCGCGGCAGGTCGTCGGGTTGGCTGGTGGCGGAGTCGAAGCGGAGGAAGTCCTCGCCGGGGCGGCGGGCGACCACCAGGACGCCGTCGCCTGAAAACTCCAGGTCCGTGGCGTGGGGCACCGCCCAAGCAGCGCCCGGACGGTCGAAGGGTACGACGCGGGCGGCGGGGGTGCCGGCGGCTTCGAGGAGGAAGAGTTCGGACGTGGGGAGGACGGCGAGGCGGTCGATGAGGCCTACACCCGCGGGCAGCGGAAGCCGCCGGGGTTCACCGCGGGCGGTCAGCTGGGCGAGCTCGGCGGCGCCGGAGAGGGCGACCCAGACGGTTTCGCCGTCGGTGGCGACGTCCACGGGCGGCTCGGCGAAGGGCACGATCCGCAGCAGCCGGCGGTCGGCGAGGTCGTAAATCAGCAGCCGCGAGGCGCCGGTTTCCGCCACGAACAACCGGCCGTCGTCGTCGATGGCGAGGCCCCGGGGCTCGGCCAGGGCCGTGGCCGGGGGCTTCGGCGCGAAGTCGCCCAGGGGGGCGCCGGGCACGGTGAAGACGTCCACCGGCTCGGGCTGTTCTTCGAGAGGCCGGAACGGGTCTCCTAGCCCCGCGCCACCCAGCTGGCGCTCGATGCGGCCTTCGTCCGGCACCGAGTGGAACAGCCGGCACCAGGGGTCGAAGGCGAGGCCGGCAGGGGTCGGCAAGGGGATGGGCAGGGCGGCGGAATCCCCCTCGGGCTCGCCGGCCAGGCGTACCACCCCCGTCCGCCGTTCGAGCACGGTGTCCTGGTGGTCCACGCGAGACCATTGGTCCGCGGTGTGGACGAGGGCGAAGGGGCGCACGTCAGCACTCCTCCCGCAGCACCGGCAAGGGCACCGGGGTCTTGGCCGGGGGCACGGGGCCGAGGGCCGCGCCGGGCACCCGCGGGGCGCCGGCCACGACGGTGATTTCGGCGAGTTCGGGGACTTCGTCGGGCAGAAGCTCGACCGTGCCTTCGTCCCACGTGGCCCTGGCTTCATCCCAGCCCGCCACCCGCAGACCTTCGAGGTACTCGACGCCTTCGACCTGGAGGGCCGCGGCCTCGAGCTCGGGGCCGTGGACGCGGCGGCCGAGGGGCCAGCCGCCCCCCTCGGGGCCGAAGGGCGGCAGCGGCGAGAGGTACTGGCGCAGTACCTGTTCGACCCAGCGGCGCACGGCCTCGATGCCGTAGCCCGGTTTCGCCACCAGGCCCACCGCCACGGCGACTTTCCGGTAGGTCGGCGGGACCACGTAGAGCTCCGTCGTCACCAGCCGGCGAGCGTCCAGGAAGCGGCAGACGGCCCCAAGCAGGCGGCGATCCGGCACCGGGGCGGTCGGGTGGGCGGCGTCCTCCTGGGGCCAAACGACCACGGTGACCACCCCAGCCGCGTCGTCCCGGCGGGTCGGCGGGTGGAAGTGGGGCAGGCACTCGGCGCGGCCCACGGCCCCGCCCGGCGTGGCCAGAGCGAGCTCGCGGAAGTCCCCGCGGGTGACGGCCCGATCCCGCCGCCGCAGCTCGCCGGCGATCCGGTCGAGCGCCGCCGCGATCGTCTCGGTGTCGGCGCCGCCCCAGGCCGGCAAGGGGTTCTGGGCTTCGACCCCGGCCACCGCGGTGACCTTGGTGATCGCCCCGGCGGCGACGTTGCCGGCCCGCCCGCCGCCGAAGCGGTAGGTGCGCGCCCGCAGCCGCTCGCCGATCTGCGGCGCCCGACCCTGAAGGCCGTTGCCGAAGCGCACCCGGCCGGCCTCGAGGTCGACGGTGAAGTGGAGATCTTCCTCGCCGCTGGTGTGGAAGCCGTCGACCTCCGCCCAGGGCCGCCAACCGGCCGAGCTTTCACTTTCGATCACCAGACTGCCCGCGATCACGGGCCGGTGGATGAGCGGGAACTCCTGGCTCGGTTGGCCGTTGCCGGTGCCCAAGAACTCGACTCGCGCGGTCTTCGTCTGCTCGACAGCCAGGACGTTCGTGCCCAGCCACAGGACTTTGCTGAAGCGCGAGCCGTCGGGCCGGAAGGCGCGCAGCCAGAAGATCACCCGCGGTTCGGTTTCGTCATCGAGCACGGGGGGCCGTTGGCCGGTGCCCGCGAGCTCGGGGTCGGCCAGCGGGAAGGCCGAGAAGGGGTCGGAGTCGGGCGCGGGCGGGAGGATCAGCCGCGGCAGGGTCAAGCGCACGATACCTTCCTGGGCGAGGCCGGCGGTCGAATCTCCGGCGACGACGAGGGGGCGGTAGATCGGCTCGCCGTCGGCCGTGAGACGACCGGTCGAAATCTGCCACTCGACGCTGCGCACACTGCTCGGCGCGCCTTCGCCCGGGCACGGCGGAGTCTCCGCCGCGGGCCGCGCAGCCAAGTCCGGCACGAATCCGAGGTTCAGGTTGTAGGGGCCGTCGTGGGGCGCCAGGATCATCTCGCGGGTCGTCGCGACGTCCTCCTTCTTGGTCGCCAGCACGGCCACCCACAGCGCACCGTCCACGGTGGTGTCGAAGTCCACCGGCGGCTCGCCGGCCGCGAGCGGCACCCGCACGGGGGTGTAGCAAGCCGCCTCTTCGTCGGCCCCGAGGCCACCCACGGCGTCCACGGTCGACTGGAAGAAGGCGAAGAGTTCGGCCTCGGCCGGATCGTCCGGGTCCGGCGGGGCGGTCTGCGCCTTGGCGATGGCGATGCCTTCGACCGGCAGCACCCGCGCCTCGACGGTGGACTCGAAGGACAGCGCCCCGGCCTTGAGTTCGGTGCCCTGGGGCACCAGTGTGGGGTTCGTGGCGGTCAGGGCCACCAGCGCCCGCGCTGCCAGCGCCGGGCGCCGGGGCACGTCGAGCAGGTTCAGGAACTCGAGCCGGGTGGTCTCCGGGATCTGGTTGAAGCGGAAGAGCAGGTTTTCGCCCAGGTAGGCGAAGAGCTCGAGCAGCGTGATCCCCGGGTCCGCCGGGTTGTGGTCGGTCCACTCCGGGTTGTAGACCGGAATACGCCGGACCAGCTCGTTGCGGAGCTCGTCGTAGGAGCGGTCGTCGAGAATCGGTCGGCCGAGCGCCATGGTCAGGACTCCAGATAGAACGGGTAGACCAGGTTGCCGGGGCTGCCGTCCCGGGCGTGGAGGTAGTCGATTTCGATCGTGACGAGGGACGGGTCGTCCCCCGCCTCGACGCGCACGGAGCGCAGGCGGATGCGTGGTTCCCAGGTGGTCAAGGCGAGCTCGACGTCGCGTTGCAGGAGCGCGCGGGTGGCCGTGGTGTTGGGTTTCGCCAGGTACCGGCGCAGGCCGCAGCCGAAGCTCGGGCGCATGACCCGCTCGCCGGGTTCGGTTTCGAGGATCAGGAGGATCGCCTGGCGCACCTTCTCCGTCCCCGTGGCCAGGGCCAACTCGCGGGTGCGCTCGTCGGGCAAGACGGGAAAGGCGAGACCGCGGCCGAGCCAGTCGAGGGTTTTCATGCCGGGACTCCCGCGGGCAGGGGGTGGATCGGGTAGTAGTCGAGCCCCGCCGAGGCCGCGGGCAGCGGCACCTTGGGCTCGGGATAGCCGGGCTCGGCGGGCGGGAACTCGGCCGCCACGTCCGGCGGCGCCGTTGCGCGGTGGTCGGCCCCGAGCTCCAAGGCCAGACCGGCCCGTTGGTTGTTGTCGAGGTCCGCCTGGATCGCGGCCAAGCCGTCGGTTCCGAGATTCACCCCGAGGGCGGCGTCGACTTCGACTGACAGGCCGATCGAGATGTCCAGCTCGGGCGGCTGGACTTCGAGAGAAAACGCCAGATCGGCGTCCATCTCGAACGACGGCAGGATGCACAGCTTCAACTTCAGCATCCACCACAGGCCGAAGGCGAAGACCACGATCGGCAAGAAGAGCTTCAGGACGAAGGTCGCGATGATCGTGATCAGGGGGATCGAGAACGAGCAGATCTGCGGCAAGGCGCCGCGGCTGCCCTTGGTTTGGTCGTTGGGATCGGGATTGAGCGTCGAGTTGGCCGGCGCCACCATCCGCACTCCGGCGCCGTGGCCCGCGGGGTTGGCCGCGGCCTGGGCCTCGAGATCCTGCAAATCCGGCAGAGTGAAGGTCACCGGCTTGTGGCTGGTGCCGTCCAAGTCCGCCGCCGGGGCGAGCTGGTAACTCTCGGTCGGCCGGCTCCAGACGTAGTCGCCCGGGCAGTCCTTACCCGGTAAATTGGACTTGGGGCGCCGCACGAAGCAGCGGATTTCATACAGCGATCGGTCGTCGAAGCGCGGATTGCCGGCGGCGTCGAGGTCCCCGGGGCCGGTCGGGACGACGCCGAAGTAAAGAGTCCGGCCGCGGGCCGAGTGGCCGGCCTGGGCCGGGTCCGGAATCAGCGGGTAGAGCGGGAAGGTGGTTTCCGTGAGCGTCTTCTCGGGGGTCTCCGGCACCGCTAACCAGGCCCCGAAACCGGCGTGTTCGGAGGCCACCCAGCCCTGGAGCTCGACCTGGACGCCGTGCGCGGCGGCCAGCTCGCGCAACTCGAGTCGCTTGGCTTCGAGCTCGCCCTCGAGCCGCGTGATGGTCTCCTCGCAACGGGAAACCAAGGCGTGGGCCACGAGGCCCGGCCGCCGCCGCCGCCGCGGGCCGAAGCCGCGGGCGTGGGCGAGTTGGGATTCGAGCGCCTGGACGTCCCCGAGCGCTCCCGACAGAGCCTTCTTGGCCACGCCGCCGGCCGGGGCCACGCGGCGCCGCACCACGAAGCCCGCACTCGCAATCTGGTCCCGCGTCACCGCCGGCAGGCCCGGCTGGTCGCAGTGCAGCTCGACGACCACGAGGTAAAAGCGGCTGTGGATGTCCAGAAACAGCTTGCGGCGGTCCGTTGGCACCCGCACCAGGGGCGACAGGCTGAACTTCGGGCGCGGATTGCGGACCTCGACGCGGTGCACCTGATCGGCCTCGGTCCACAGCAGCGACTTCTGGGGCTCGGCGAGGAACTCGGTGACGAAACTGGGCGCCCCGTATTTCTGGATCACCGGCGCCGAACCGCGCCCGGCCGCGGGCACGCCGGGCGCGCTCCAGCGGTACCAGGGAGCGGTGAGCAGCCAGGGATGCGGTGTCGTAGTCATGAAGTCACCACACGTTTCCGGCGCCGGGGGTGTAGGCCGGCGACACGACGCCCGAGCTGGCGACCAGCGTCTGGCACTGCACGAGACCGTCGAAAATTGCGACCGGAGCGTGGACGTTGACCGCCGAGGCGTGGACTTCGACCGTGGCGTTGGCGGTCACCGTGACCTGGCCCGCGGCGTTGATGACGATCGACGAACCGTTCGAGTGGCGTAGGGTGATGGAGGAAGCTACGTCGTCGAGCACCAACTCATGCCCGGCCGGCGTCGAGACGGTGACCTTGGCCCCCGCCGCGCCGTCGTCGAACTCGAGCAAGCTTCCCGACCGCGTCTTGATCAAACGTTTGTCGTTGGCCGTCGTGGGTGACTCGGGCAGTGCTTCGCGCCCGTTCCAGCAAGCGCCCACGATATAGGGCCGGCGCAGGTCCCCGGCTTCGAAGCCGACGACGACCTGGGTGTCCGGCTCGGGCAGGAACTCGAAGCCCTGGTCGTCCCCGGCGTAGGGTGTGAGCAGCGTCGCCCAGGCGCGCACGTCGGCGTCGGCACTCTCGCCCAACCACGGCAGCTTGACCTCGATGCGGCCCAGGTTCTCCGGGTCCACGACCTTGGTCACGATCGCCGGGTAGAGCCCGAACCAGCGGCTGCCCTCGCCGTCGCGCACGATCACGGCGCACCTCCCGGTCCGGTCAACGTGGGCCGTTCGGCCTCGAAGCGGGTGCGGTGGCCGGAGCTCAAGTCGTAGCGGTGGCAGACCTTGGTGACGGTGTAGCCGTCGCCCGAAAACGGCGTGCCGACGCGCTCGAGGCGCACGCGGCTGCCGACGACGAGGTCCGGCGTGCCGCGGGTTTCGGCGCTCACCTGCACGAAGCCGCGGGCGCGTCGCAACATTTCGGCCCGGGCCCAGTCGACGGCCTCGGTCGAGGTCAGCGGCACTTCGCGCACCCGGTGGCTGACCCGAGCACCGAAAGCGCGGTCGAGCACCGCCGGGCCGGTCAAGCCGCCGGGGGCGATCTCGGCGTCGATGGTGGTGGTGCCCGCCTCTTCGTCGATCCCCGCGCGGCGGTTCGCGTCGTACCCCGACACCCGCACCGCCGTGCGCTGGTGGGCGAGGTCGGCGCGCAGGTCGACTTTCAGCAGGTCGTTACCGTTGACCAGCGTCAGCTCGGTGGCGGCGCGGTTCTCGCGGGCGACGAAGTGGAGGGTGTCGTCGGCCAACCAGAGCTCGGCCCGCAGCAACCGGGCCCGGTCGCGCAGGAAGGCGAGGTCACTTTGATTCCACTGCTGGACGACGTCGTAGCGCGGCCCCGGGGCGTCCACCTGGGCGGACAGGCCGTGTTCCGCGGCGATCGCCTCGGCGATCTCGGCGTCGGTCGTCTCGGTGTAGGTGCGGAAGCGGCGGGTCATCCGCAGGTCCATCAGCCGGTCCTCGGCGAAGATGACCACCTGGGGCTCGCGCTCCACTTCGAAGGACGCTTCGAGGGCCGAGACCTTGCCCGAAAACACCTGGCGGGCGAGCCCCGGTGGCCCGAGGTTGACGACCAGCTCGACTCCGAAGTCGAAGGGTTCGCCTTCCAAGTACAGGAGGCGTTCCTCGGCAGCGTTCTCGTGGGGGCCGAAGGCGCGGAAGCGGGCCACGAGCGTCTTCAGCCCGTCCGTGCTTTCTTCCACGGTCAGCTCGAGCAAGTCCCGCGCGAGCTCGCCGCGCACGTCGCCCGCGACCTCGAACACCGGCGCCCAGGAGGCGTAGAGGGGCTCAGTCATCGAAGCCCTCCGCGGCGGTGCGGGGGGAGGAAGAGGGCGGCCACGGGGGGCCGCCCCTACGGCGGCTGGGGCCTCCGGCCGCGGGCTCGGCTGCGGTCCGTGGGGGCGGCCCCCCGTGGCCGCTCTCCGTGTCGGCCGATCCCAAAGAAGGAACCGATCCCGCGGATTCCGGAATCACTGTCACATCGGAAACGATCGAGTCGAAATGGACGGGCATCAGGGTTTGCCTCCGCAGCCGCAGGCGCAGGAGTGCGAGATCGGAGGATTCGAACCCCGCCGTAGGGGCGGCCCCCCGTGGCCGCCCTCTTCGTTGCCGAGCGCACCCACGCGGGGCCGCAACGGCACACCGAATCCGAACGTCGTCGCCCGAGCATCCGCTGCCAAGACCCCCGTCCCCGAATCCCCTGGCACCCCGAACGCCGCCCGCGCCCCCGCCGCTGCCGTCTCCGCCCGGGTCGCCTTGGCGGTCTCGACCGCCGCCCCCAGCCCTCCCGCCGCGGCGAGGGCGAAGCCACTCTGGCGGGTCGCCGCCATGGGCGAGCCGGCACCCGCCGGGGGTTCGAGACCGAGGCTCGCTTCGACCGAGGACTCCGCTCCCGCCGCCACGCCCGGCGTGCTGCCGAGGCCGAGACCGGCGGAAAGGTCGGGATCGAAACCGACTTCCGTGCCAGCGGCCAAGGTCAGCCCGGCCGAGAGATCGACGTCGAGCCCGCGCCAGGCGCCGGGGTCGAGCCCCAGCCGCGCCGAGAACTCGGCCGCCGTCTCGCCTTCGAGGGCGAACCCGGCTTGGGCCGACAGCCCGAGCCCGATCGAACCGCCGATCCCCAGTGAGCCCCCGATTCCGAGCGAACCGCCGAGCGACAGCCCACCCACCGCGCCCAATCCGAGCCCGCCCGGGGCGGGCGCGCCGCCCTTGCCGTTCGAGCCGGGCCCGGTCTTCAGGAACTGGTACTTCGGGTCCTGCTCGCGGATCGACAGCGAGACCTTGGCGCGCAACGGCGTGCCGTCGGCGGCGAAGTGGTCGAGGTCGAGCGACAGGCTGTCGACGATGCCTTCGACGATCAAGTTCGCCCACTGGAAACGCATCTTCGGCGGGGCCTCGCCGCCTTCCTTCTTGGGCAGCAGGAAACGTTCGACCGCCGCCGTCTTCTCGCGCACTGAAACCGGCCGCGCCGTGGTGCCTTCGTCGGCGCTGTCGAACACCAAATCGAGCGACAAGGTCGTCGAGCTCGCCCCGAGGTGCTGGCTCACCTGCTGGCCGCGGGTGGCGGCACCCTGGTTCTGATTCGACAGCTGGAGGCGCAGGCTCGTGGGGTTGAACTGCACCTCGACGGGGGAGCCCACCGGCCGCCGCGCCTCGTCGCTCGAGATCTCCTGGATGGTCGCCTTCTTGAGCCCGGCCATGCCTCAGCCCTCCACCAGCCGCAGGCCCTCGTGGGCGATGTGCAGCTCCTCGATGGCGATCTCACCGGTCTTGGCATTGAGCTCCGGGCCGCGCAGGCGCACCGGCAGGCCGCGGTCGAAGACCCAGGTGGCCACCACGTCCGAGCCCGTGCCGAGCACCTCGATGACGCCGTCGTAGCGCCGCACGGGCCGCTCGCCGGAGGCGATGCCCTGGAGCCAGCTCCACAACTCGCGGTTCACGGCGCCACCCGCGTCGTAGAACATGCCCCGCTTCAGCACCAGGTTTTGGTACTTGGCGCGGCCGACGCGGCGGATCACCCCGTCGTTGCGGCCGCCCTCCTGGTACTCCTGGACGTCGAGCTCGATCTCGAGTCCCGAGACCTCCTGGAAGGCGCCGTCGCCAATGGCGCTGCCGCCGCTCGAGCTTTCGCCGCCTCCGAACGACAGGCTGGCGGAGAACGACACCCCGAGGCTCGCGGAGGCCGCCGCGCCGGCTTTTCCGGACTCGCCCGGGGCGCTCTTGCGCAGCTTGACCCCGAAGCGGAAGGTGCGGGCGAGGAGCGGCGCAGCCATTTACGCCTCCACCGTCAGCGTGCCGTCGCCGCCGCGAACGAGCTTCAAGACGATGAATTCGAGCGGCTCCGCCGGGGCGACGCCGATCTCCACGATCAGCTGCCCGGCATCGAGCACCCGCGGCGGGTTCAGGTCGGCGTCGCAGCGTACGAAGAAGGCTTCTTCTTCCCGCGCGCCCCGGAAGGCTCCGGCCTGGTAGAGCCGGCGCAGGTAGAGCCCGAGGAAGCGCCGCACTTCGGCCCACAGCGCTGGGCCGTTGGGCTCGAAGACCAGCCACTGGGTCTCGCGCTCGAGGGCGCGCACGAGCAGCATGAGCAGGCGCCGTACCGAAAGCTGGCGCAGCGAGGAATCGCGCGAAAGCGTGCGCCCGCCGTAGAGCACCACGCCGTCGCGCTCGGCCAGGAAGACGTTGATGCCGAGCGGGTGGAGCTCATCGTGGCGGGCCGGGGACAGCCGCTCGGCCACCGCCACCACCTCGCGGGCAATGGCATTCCACGGCCCGTGGGGCACCCCAAACTCGAGCTCGCGGGCCGCCAACTGGCCCGCCGCCGCGGTCGAGGGCGGCAGCAGGATCAGGGTGTCCCGGCCGTCGTCCGGCCGCGCGACCGAGAGCCACGGGTGATAGGCCGCCGCCCAGCTGGTGGCGAAGCGCGCGCGCCAGTCGAGCACTCGCCGGTGCGGCAGCCCGGGCGGTACGTCGAGCAAGGTGACGAAGGCCCGGGTCGTCTCCGCCAGGTCCACCACCCGCTTCTGGAGCGCCACGATGGTCTCGAAGTCGGCGGGAATCCCCGGATCGAGACTCAGCCCGTCGAGCCCCGGCGGTGGCGGCACCGCCTTCACCGGCGCCGGCAGCGGCAGACAGGGGCCGAACTCGGGGCCGGCGAAGGTCTCCGGGTCCTCGGCCGCCTCCCAGGGCGCCAGCGGGAAGGGTGAATAAAGGTCGGGCAGCACCACGGTGGCGATTTCGGGCGCTCCGAGGACGGCGTGGAGGCCGGCGCCGGGGCCATCGTTGCCGAGCACCCAGCGGGCGTCGAAGAAGTCCTCGGGCACGAGATCCTGGTAACGGTCCTCGCCGCCCGAAAACTGCGGCGGCTCGAGCGCCGGCAACACGGGTTCGCCGAAGCGGGCGTCGGCGGTCAGCTCGAGGTCGAGCCCGTCCCAGGCCAGCTCGGGTCGTACCAGCTCGCTGTCGTGACACAACACCGTGGCGAGCCAGCGGGGGTGGAGGGGCGACAGCCCGAGGTCGGCGAAGCGCTCCACCGCGCCGGCGCCGTCGTCGATGAGCAAGGTCGCACTGAGAACGCTGATCTGCGCCGGTACGTCGGCCAGGGTGCGGTCGAGCGTCGCCGCCCAAGTGCCGTCGAAGGGGGAGCGGCGCAACTCGGCGATCAACGCGTCTTCCTCGCCGCCCCCGGCGAGCTCGCAGCGCAACAGCGAGCCCACCGGCGGCACGGCGTCTGCTTCGAAGACCACGCTGGTCGCCGTCGCGGCGAGAAACAGCAGCGGCGACCGCGTGAAACCGATCGCCGCCCGCAGCCGGTTGCTCCAGGCGCCTTCGTTTTCGGCCGCGAGGAACACAGGGTCCCCCGAGGCGTCGATCCGCACGCCGGACAAGGCGCCGCGGGCCACCCGCCCGGCGTCGTCGACGGGATTGCCGTAGTCATGCACGATGCGCACGACGTAGGCCCGCCGGCCGCCCTGCTCGAAGAACGAGGCGACGGCGAAGGGCAGCCGCCCCGGCCCCTCGAAGCCCCCGAAGAGCCGCCGGTACTCGGCGAAGCTCGCGACCGGCACGGCCACTCCGCGGCGCCGCGGCAGGCGCAGGGTGGGGCCGTCGCGCAATGGGTCCGGCCCGCTGTCCGGCACCCGGCACGGCCCGCGGGGCGCCACGCCGACGAACGCACAGACGTCCAGGCGAACGCCACCGAGCGTGGGCACGGACCGTTCCGGGGCGAGGTAGATCCCCGGGGCGCCGAGGGGGGTTCCGACTGGGGTTCCGATTAACCCGGGGGCCACGCGACACGCTCCTTACTGGTACTCGATGCCTTCGTGGACGAGCTGGATCTCTTCCATCGCCACGTCGCCGCCGCCCTTGGCCGCGAGCGTCGGGCCGCTCCACTTCTTGGGCTGGGCCTGGCGCAGCACCCACGTCGCCACCGCCTCGCGGGCCTCGTCGAGGAGCGTGATGGTCACCTGGCGTGGGTCGGGCTTGCCGTCCTTGACGCTCTTCAGCCACAGGGCGAGGTCGGCCGAGCCCACGAGACCGCGCTTTAAGGTCACGTCGTCGTTCTTCGAGATGCCCGGGATCTTGCGGACGGTGTTGAACTTCTCGTTGCCGTTGCGGTATTCGGCGTAGGCCACGTCGAAACCGAGGCCCGAGACGTCCGAGAAGCCGCCGATGATGGTGCCGAGGGAACCGTCCCCTTGATCCCCGCCGAGGGAGACCAGGAAGTTGAAGGTCGAATAGGGGTTGTTGCGGAAGGTCGGCATGGGGTCCTCCTCAGGCCTGCGGAGCGTCGGCCGTCCACTGGCCGATGCGGAAGATCACGAACTCGGCGGGTTTGACCGGGGCGATGCCGATGAGGCAGATCAGCCGGCCGTTGTCGAGGTCGTTTTGGGTCATGGTGGTGCGGTCGCAACGGACGAAAAACGCCTGCTCGGGTTTGTCGCCGAGCAGCGCGCCGTCGCGCCACAGGGTCAGCAGGAAGTCCTCGATCGTGCGCCGGACGTTGTCCCAGAGCATCCGGTTGTTGGGCTCGAAAACCGCCCACTGGGTGCCCTTGTCGATCGAGCGCTCGAGGTAGAGGAAGAGCCGGCGGACGTTGACGTACTTCCACTCCGGGTCCGAGCTCATGGTGCGCGCGCCCCACACCCGGTGGCCGCGGCCCTCGAAGAAGCGCAGGGCGTTGATGCCCTCGGGGTTCAACACCTCCTGGCGCGGCGTGTTGATGTTGGCCTCGAAGCGCGTCAAGCCCCGCACCACCTCGTTGGCCGGCGCCTTGTGTACACCGCGGGTGATGTCGTTGCGCGCGTAGATGCCCGCCACGAAGCCCGAGGGCGGCAGCAGCAGCCGGCGCGGCGGCGCCCCCTGGGCGGGCCGCTCGGTGGGGTCGTAGATCTCGATCCACGGGTGGTAGAGCGCCGCGTAGGTCGAATCGAAACGGCCGCGGAAGTCGCGGATCTCGTTCATCGAGCTGCCTTCCGGCGCATCGACGATGGCGATCCGGTACTTGAGCCGGGTGGCGTGGGAAATGAGCCTCTCAGCCGCCCCCGCCGAAAGATCGGTATCGCCGAGAGTGCCGCCGTCGGGCAGGGCGACGATGGCGATGTCCTCCACCTCGCCGAGGGCCTCCAAGCCGGTAGCCTTCTTGGTCGGGTCGTTGAGGTCGGCCTCTTCGCCTTTGAGATCGTCGGGCCCAGCCTTCGCTCCGTCGTGGCCACCTGCCAGGCTTTGGACGCCGTCCGCCTGGAGCGCCCTCATGAGGGCCGCGGGCCGGAAGTCCTCGGCGATCGTGGTGATGCTCGCGGGGTTGAAATCGAGCCACAGGGGGGCATCCTCGTCCTCGGGGTCGTCCTTTTGCAGGATGCGGCCGATGTAGCGCTTTTGAAGGGGCGAAGCCGCGAGCTCGCCGAATTGGTCGCTACGGCTTGCCGACTGCACGGTGACCCTCAGCTCGACGAGCTGAACGATGTCGCCGGGTACGAGGGGCACGACGGCGCCGGCTTGATCGACGTACTCCTTGACGCCCGCGGGCGTGACCCGGACGACCCGCAGGTTCGCCGGAACCAGCGGTTGGTTTTCGACCGGCAAGGTGGCCGTGCCGGCCGGAAACACCTCGACCACCATGCCGGCTTTCGCCCGTGGCACATCGATCGAGGCGCCGTTCGTGACGGCGATGTTCTTGCTCCGCACCACCTCGGTGAGCACCCGGACGTTGCCCGCGCTGCCCGGCCAGCGGGCTTTCCAGGTGGCGACCGAGTCACCGACCACGATCGCGCGTTGGGCTCCTCCCCAGTCGTCCCCCGGCAACGGTACGAACACCCGGGAGATGTAGAGCCGCTTGCCGCCGTTGTCGAAAAACGCCCGGGCGGCGTGGGCGAGGTAACCGATTCGCTCGGTGCCATTGACGGCGATCGTGCCGAGGCCGCCGTAGATCCGTTCGAACTCGACGAAGCTGGTGACGAGGCGCGGCTCGCAGCTCTTCGGTCCCCCCGGCCAGCACACCGGGCCGTAGGGGGCGAGGCCGGCGAAGCCGGTGGTGCTCGTGGGGACACCCTCGATCGATTTCGATCGGAAGCTGACCTCCTCGACGAAAACTCCGGGTGCCAGGTATTCGGGCATATCGGGTGCTCCTCTCGTGCCGGTTCAGGAAAAGACGAAGTCGGGGGCGGACACGAGCCGCCCGAGGCGAAAGTCGACGAGGCGGGTGGAGGTGCCGGTGGCGACGTAGCTGGCGGGCAGGGTCTCGCCGCTGGATACCGGGTCCGGGGCGCCGGGCGCGGGCAGGAGCTCGAGCGGCAGGTCCCACAGGGGGTCTGCGAGCACGCCCGTGGGGGGCACCGGGGCCACGGCCGGACCGTGGGCAATGACGCGCACGGACAGCGGGTCGGTGAGCTCGGCCAAGGGCGCCGCGCTGGGCTCGAGCACGAGCAGGAACTCGCCGCGGTCGTCGCCGTGGGCGCGGCCCACGAGGCGGTTCGAGCCCGGCAGCCGGGCCTCGATGCGCGCCCAGCGCAGGGGTGCGCCCCCGCGAGTGACCCGCGCCCGCAGGCCGGTGACGCGGCCGGAGAGCTCGAAGGCCGCGCCCGGGAACACCACGGGCCGGCGCACGCGGTGGCCGGCCGGCGCCGCCTCGGCCGCGGCCAGGCTGGGGATCGGCAGCCGGAAGCGCCGGGGCACGGCGCGCCGAGTGGGGTCGTCGATGCGCAGGTTGACCGTTCCCGGCTCGAGCCGCGGCTGGTAGAGCAAGGCGTACCGGCAGGAGTCGTGACGATCGACAATCGGCCGCGCCTGGCCCTCGCGCCAAGAGCGGCGGTACGCCGCGGTGGCGTCCAAGTCGAGGGCGGCGGGTTCGATCTCGAACCGCAAGGGATGGGGGTAACGCCCCCCGCGCACGGCGTCCACGGGCTCGAAGCCCACCGCCAGCCGGTCGAGGCGCTCGGCGTAGTTCGCCGGCACGGCCACGTTCACGGCGTCACCCCCGGTTTGGCACCCTTAGCCAAGGTCAGCACGTTCGGGTCCGGCGTCGCGGCACGTTCGGAGAGGGTGATGACGCGAGCCACGTAGAGCACTGAAAGTTTGTAGTCGGCGGGCAGGGAGTCGAAGGTGCGCATCAAGTCCTCGGTGGTCAAATCCGCCAGACAGATCTGCACCGCCTCCCCGGGCGCCCAGTTGCCGAGGGGGTCGAGCAGCGGCCCGGAGAGGATCGGCGTGGCATCCAGGCATTCCATGGCCTTGCCCAGGATGCGCAGCTCGAAGTCGGCGTTTTCCGCCCACGGTGTCAGCAGAAAGTAGAGATCGAGCGGCAGGTGCGCGCGGCCCTCCTGCGCCCCCACACCCGACCAAGCGGCGCGCATGGTGCGGTTGAAGTCCACGCGATAGACGAAGAGCGAGAGCGCCGGCGCCGTGATCAACCCGACCGCGCCGGCCGCATCGAAGTCCTCCGTACGCACCAAAACCGCCTTCGTCGGCGCCAGAGCCCCCAGGGGCTCATCGACATCGAAGGCGTGGTTCAGCAGCTTCTCGAGACTCCGAGCCGTCGCCGCCAAGCTGAGGAAATCCGCCATGGCAGGCAAGACGACCGGGCGGGGGGGAATCCCTCACGGGGTTTCATGGGGCAGCGAAACAGGCGGCAGGAATCACGCGTCGACACCGCCGCGGGGCAGGCCGATGGGCTTCCCTCGGCATCCGGGTCTCGTTGGGCATCCACCAAGGCGGCAAAGATCACGCGTTGCCCACCGTCGCGAGCGAATGAATTCGCTCGCTAGTGAAAACGTCCCTAACGGGACGAAGAAGACATCATTTTTCGGCAATTTCCGTAGGGGCGGACCAACGTGTCCGCCCTGCTGGTGAGCCCAGGGCTAGCGCCTGGCGGATGTTTTTGCGGCTCGCCGAAGGTGCGCCTTCATCGTGTTACCGTCTTCGGATCTTTCGAAGGTAGGTGATTCGGTGTCCACGCCTGCAAAGGTTCTCTTCCTGAGCTACAGCCATGATTCCCGGGCTCATTCCGAACGGGTGTTGGCGCTCGCCGAGCGGTTGCGGAAGAGCGGCTTCGACGCGCGGCTCGACCAATATGTGAACGGCGCGCCCGAGAACGGCTGGGCTCGCTGGATGAAGGAGCAGCTCGAGGCTGCTGACCGGGTTCTGCTGGTCTGTACCGAGACCTACTACCGCCGCTTTTGGGGGCAGGAAGAGCCGGGCAAAGGCAAGGGCGCCGATTGGGAGGGCGCCATCGTCACCCACGAGCTGTACCAGGCCCGCAGCTCGACGAAAAAGTTCATCCCCGTGCTTTTCGCCGCCACGGATCAGCAGTTCGTCCCCGAGCCGCTTGGCAGCCACACCCACTACGTCTTGACCTCTGAGCAGATCTACCAAGACCTCTGCGATGCGCTACTCGAACAAGCGGGCGTCGAGCCTGGGCCGATCGGGCCGTTGCCTATCAGACCCCGGCGAAAGGCCGAGCCTCTTACCTTTCCGGGTGCCCCAAGCGGCGCTTCGAAGGTCGCTCCGACGAACCTCGGGCACGTCGCCCCCGAGCTCTTCGGCCGCGAGGCTGATCTCGCCAAGCTCGACGCCGCCTGGGCGGAGGGTCGCCTGAAGGTGGTGACGCTGGTGGCCATGGGCGGCGCGGGCAAGACGTCGCTGGTGGCGAAGTGGGCGGCGGGGCTGGATCTCGGCGGGGCGGACTATTTCGACTGGTCGTTCTACAGCCAAGGCACGCGGCAGGAGGGTGAGGGCGGCTCGGCCTCGGGCGAACCGTTCGTGGCGGCGGCGCTGCGGTTTTTTGGGGAGGAGGAAGGCGCGCGGCTGGCGGACAGTTCGCGTCACGGCGGTGAGAAGGGCGCGAAGCTGGCGGAGTTCGTGGCGCGGCGGAAGGCGCTCCTGATCCTCGACGGCCTCGAGCCGCTTCAGTACCCGCCAACGAGCCCGCTCGCCGGCCAGCTGAAGGACCCGGGGGTCGAAGCGCTGCTGAAGGGCCTGGCGCGCTCGAACCCGGGCCTGTGTCTGGTGACGACCCGCGAGGAGATCGCCGAGCACCTGAATGCGTTCCTGGGCAAGTCGGTGGAGCAGTGGGAAGTGGACCGGCTGAGCGAAGCGGCGGGCGTGGCGCTGTTGAGGAAGCTGGGTGTGGAGGGCAACTCGAAGGAGATGGCGAAGGCGGTCGAGGAGGTAGACGGCCACGCGCTGACGCTCGACCTGCTGGGGACGTACTTGGTGAAGGCTCGCCTGGTGGACATCCGGCAGCGGGATCGAGTGCGGTTCGAAAAGGCCGATAAGAGAGTGAAAGGCGGGCACGCCTTCCGGGTGATCGGGGCCTACGAGACGTGGCTGGGTGGGGGCGGAGAAGAAAGCGCGCGGCAGCTCGCCGTGCTCCGGCTGATGGGCTTGTTCGACCGCCCCGCGAGCGCGGGGTGCATCGATGCGTTGCGCGCCGAGCCGTCGATTCCGGGCCTGACGGAGCCGCTCGTCGGGCTCGACGAGGACGACTGGAATCTCACGATCTCCGCTCTCGCTGATCTTCGCCTTTTGTCCCCCGCTTCCTCCACCCTCGATGCTCACCCCCTGATCCGCGAGTACTTCGGGAAACGGGTGAAAGAGAGGAGCCCGGAGGCCTGGAAGGAAGCCCACGACCGGCTGTTCGAGTACCTGCGGGATAACACCGAGAAGTGGCCTGACTCGCTCGAGGGCCTCCAGCCCCTCTACCAGGCCGTCGCCCACGGCTGCCAGGCGGGGCGGCAGCAGGAAGCGTGTGATCGCGTCTACTTCGACCGCATCCTGCGCGGTTCGGGGCCCGACGGCTTCTACAGCACGAAGAAACTCGGAGCCTTCGGCGCCGACCTGGGCGCCGTGGCCTGCTTCTTCGATCTCCCCTGGAGCCGCGTTTCGACCGCGCTGTCCGAGGCCGACCAGGCCTGGATGCTGAACCAGGTCGCCTTTCACCTGCGCGGCCTGGGGCGGTTGACCGAGGCCCTGGAGCCGATGCGTGTGACGCTCGCCATCAACGAGATGAGCGGCGAATGGAGCAAGGCGGCCGTGGTCGCCTCCAACCTGAGCCAGTTGGAGCTGACTCTAGGTGACGTTCCCGCCGCACTCCAGGACGGCGAGGCGTCCGTGAGCTTCGCTGATCGGAGCGAGGATGAGGTCCAGCGAATGGGCAAGCGCACCACTCACGCCGACGCCCTCCACCAGGCGGGCCGCCGGGAGGAGGCGCTGGCGCTCTTCCGCGAGGCCGAGCGGATACAGGCCGAGTGGCAACCCGACTACCCGCGGCTCTACTCCCTTCAGGGCTTCCGGTTCTGCGACATGCTCCTCGCCGAGGCCGAGCGGGCGGCGGGGCGGAGGGAGCGGGTAGGAGAAGAGCTGAGCGGGGGGAAAAAGGCGCTTCGCGAGGTCGAGGAGCGAGGCCGCATGATGTTCGAGTGGCGACTCCCCTCAGACTCCACCCTCGACATCGCCCTCGAACACCTGATTCTCGGCCGTGCCGCGCTCTACCGAGGGATCCTGGAAAGTACCGACCTCGCGCCTGCGCGGACCGAAATCGAACGGGCCGTGGACGGCCTCCGACGCGCAGGTCAAAGTGACCAGCTGCCGAAGGGCCTCCTCACCCGCTCCTGGCTCCGCTTCCTCGAAGGTAACCCGCTCGCTGCCCGGGCGGACCTCGACGAGGCGCAGGAGATAACCGAGCGGGGGCCGATGCCGCTTTACCTGGCGGACATCGCGCTCTACCGGGGGCGGCTGTTCGGGGACCGGGCGGCGTTGGCGGAGGCGCGGCGGTTGATCGAGAAACACGGCTACGGCCGGCGGCTGGAGGAGCTGGCGGACGCCGAGGCGGCTTTGGGGGTTGGTTCCGTCTGAGGTTTGTAGCAGCAGGGAGAGGGGGCGCAGCAAGCAGCGCCCCTACGGGAAAAGGCCCAGGAGCGCCGGGCAAGGCGGCCGTAGGGGCGCTGCTGCTGCGCCCCCTTCAGTCGGGGCGAGACCGGCTTCCCGGCCTCGCCCTTGAGGTCACTGCTTACGGCGTATACGTCACCGTCAACTGCGGCTTGTTCGTCGTCGTGGTGTTCTCCCCGGGGTAAAACGCGACGTAATCGAAGCCCAGGTCGTCGTTGTCGTCGAGCGTGCAGTAGAGGCGCAGCTGCGTGCGGCCGGTCTTGCTGACGGCGGCGAGGCCGGCGGCGGAGAGGGTGCCGGTCGAGGCGGCGCCGTTGCTGGCCGGGGCGGAGAGGGTGGCGACGTTCGTGGCCGTGGCCGCGGCTTCGAAGTCGGCGATGGCGAAGGCGGCGTTGCCGCCGAAACCGCCGTTCGAGATGTCCGCCACGCAGGAGCCGTGGGTGGTGAACGGCGAGGTGCCCGAGAGGCTCGAGCGCACCAGCCGGATCGTCGCCGCGGTGATCGTGGCTGTGTCCGGGATCGACGAGGTGTCGAAGGAGACGATCGAGCGGTACTGCTCGTCGACGTTGGTGTCACCGACGCGGATGGCCGTGGTGTTGTTGTCGGTGGAGTTCCCGCCGGCGCCGACTCCTGTCGTCTCACCGCTCTCCCAGATCCGTCCGTCTTCGGCCCCGACCGAGTTGAAGGTCACCGTCACCGGGTTGGCCGTAGGCAGCGCCGTGACCGTCACCGGGATCTCGTTCGAGGTCAAGGTGGAGCCGCAACCGGGCGTGCCGCGATCGACCAGGAAGTAGCTGCCGATGGCGGGGAAGTTGGCGCAATTGAGCTGGTAGGAAGCGCCCGTGGCGCCCGAGATGTTGGTGATCGCGCCGCCCGAGGTGGTGCGGTAACCCCACTGGTGGGCGATCGTGCCGCCGCCCGTGGCGGTGGCCGTGGCTGTGCCGCCCAGGCACGGGCTGCCGATCGTCGTCGCGCCGGTCGTGGTGACCGACAGGTTCGACAACGCCGGGGCGATCGAGATGGTGGCGCTGCCGGCACCGGGCTGATTGCAGCCGGTCGAGCTGACGCTGGTCAGACTGTAGGTGGTGGCGACCGTGGGCGTAACCGTGCGGGTGGCGGGGTTGGTGGTGACGCCGCTCTGGACGACGCCATCGGACCAAGTCAGCGTCCACGGCGCGGTGCCGATGAGATTCACCGTCAACGTCGCCGGGCTACCGGCGCACACCGCCGTCGAGCCCGAGACCTTGGCCGGAATCGCACAACCCATGTCGAGCCGGCCGTAGCCATACACGTTGTTGGGCCGGGCGCCCGCGGCGCTGCCGCAGGTGGTGGTGGTCAGCGTGATCGCCTTGGCCGAGCCGGTCAGCCGGCTTTCGATGGCGTCGACGTTACCCGCCAGCGACGGGAAGGCCGACAGCAACAGCGCTACGCCGCCCGCCACGTGGGGGCCGGCCATGGAGGTGCCGGACAGCGACGAGTAGGCGGTGTCGCTGGTGCGATAGGCCGAACGCGTGCTGGTGCCCGGGGCCATGATGTCCGGCTTGATGCGGCTGCTGCCGTCGACGGTGATTGGGCCGCGGCTCGAGAAGGTGGCCACGGTGTCCGTGCCGGTGTTGAGGGCGCCGGTGGTGAAGGACGGATCGTAGAAGCTCGGCGGGTCGGTGATCGTCGAGCAGGCGGAGCCCGAGTTGCCGGCGGAGACTTCCATCACGATGCCCGCGGCGCGGGTGTTGGCGGTGGCGGTCAGCAGGATGTTCGGGGTCGTGCAGCCCTCGGAAGTCGGGCAGCCCCAGGAATTGACGGTGACGTGGGGGGCGCGCGCCGGATCCCCCTGGGCCGGGGTGCCGGCCACCGGGTAGGGCGCCAAGAAGAACTCCATGCACTCGAGGTACGTGGTCGGCGTGCCGGCGCCGACGTTCATGTTGCGGCAGCCGATCCACTTGGCACCCGGCGCCATGCCGATCTCGTTGGCGCCTTCACCGCCCACGGCGGTGCCCATGGTGTGGGTGCCGTGGCCGTTGTCGTCGCACGGAGCCGCGGAGTTGGCGCCGCAGACGCCGCCGCCGGAGTGCACCGAGTCGTGCCAGTTGTAGTCGTGGCTGGCGGTGGTGCCGTTCCAGCCGCGGTACTTGCCCTGCAGGGCGGCGTGGGTCCAGCGGTAACCGGTGTCGGCACCGCCGACGACGATGCCCTGGCCGGTGTACCCGAGGCCCCAAACTTGATTGGCCCGCACGTAGTTGACGCCCGGCTCGACGGCCAGCAGCTCGTGGGTCCAGTCGGGATTGAACTCGAGAGGTTTCGGCTCCTCGGGCTGCGGCAGGCTCGGCCGCATCTCAGGGTTACCGTCGATGCGGGCGACGTCCGGCCGAGCCGCCAAGCGCTCGGCGAGGCCGCGGTCGCCCTTCACCCACACGGCGTTGACCAGGTAGTAGGACCGGTGCTCGGCACCGAGCAACCGCAGCTCGGCGAGGAGCGGCGCCTGGGTCTGCTTGGCGGTTTCCTGGAGGGTCTCGAAGACGAAGCGGCCCTTTTCGAGCTTGGTCTTGAGCTCGGCAGCCGCCGACAGGTCGGCTTGTTTGGCGAGCACGACGAGGAATTCGGCTTGGGCGCCGGAACGGGTGTTTTCGAACACCCAGGGGTCGATCTTCCCGGCGCCCGCCTGGGCACCGAGAGACCACGGCAGAACGAGGGCGGACACGAGTCCGAGAACCAGGGACTTCATCGCAGATCTCCTTCCAGAGGTTTGGGGGACCACCCGCGGCACGACCGGGCACACACGCCTCGCCGCACGAGCCGAGAACGGCCCGGACGAAGACGGGTGATCCAGAAGGAAAGTGACCGCGAAGCTGGAGGGAATGAGACACCAGGCCGCGGCAGGTGTCAACGAGGGGAGCGGCGTTGACGGTGTAGCCAGCGAGGCTCGAACTTGCCGGGGTCAGCTCGGCTTCTCAGCGGGCAACGAGGATCAGCGCGTCGTCCGACGCCTTGGCCCGCGCGGGACGTAGGGGCGGCCCCCCGTGGCCGCCCTCCAGCAGGTCGATTTGGCCGTAACCGGCGGCGATCGTTCCGAGGTCGAAGACCATGTTCACGCCGAGCAGGACCAGGACAACGAGCGCCCAGGTCTGAGCCTTGTCGCGATACTCCATCGTTTTCTCCTCTCAGCAGCCCTTCGCCCGCATCTCCTGCCGCAGCAGCCAGAACGCCAGCGCTGCCTGGAGCAGGACCGAGGCGACGGACAGCCACCACAGTTGGTTCAGTTGGAAGCCCGGTTGGCGCCCGAGCCAGAGCGCGGGCAGGGCGAACAGCAGAATTCGTGACGCCGAGGCGAGGAGCGACGGCAGAGTGTTGCCGAGGGCCTGAAAGAGGCCACCGGCCACCAGAACGCCGCCCGAGGCCAGGAAGTTGAACGACAGAATGGCGAGCATGCCGGCGCCTGCCGCGATGACCGCCGGGTCGTTCGAGAACGGACGGAGCAGCCATTCGGGGAAGAAGTGGCAGATCGCCATGAAGGTGAGCATCACGGCGCTGACCCAGACGAGGCCCACGCGCAGCGTCTCGCGCACGCGGTCGAAACGCCCGGCGCCGAAGTTTTGGCCGGCGATCGGCGCGACCGAAAAGGCCACCGCCACGGCGGGCATGAACCCGGTTTGGAGCACCCGCATGCCGACGCCGAAGCCGGCCTGGGCGGTGGCTCCGAACGGCCGGATCACGTAGTAGATGATGCCGGCGTAGACCGACATCAGAAAGAACTCGCCGCCGCTCGGCAGGCCGATGCCCAGCATGCGCCGCCACAGGGCGAAGTCCGGCCGCCAGTGATGGGGCTCCAGGGTCAGCACGTCGTGCTTGCGGCGCACCCAGACGAACAGCAGCACCGACCCCACCAGAATCGCGATGAAGGTGGCGAGGCCCGCGCCGAGCACCCCGAGCGGCCGGCCGGTGCCCCAGCCGACGATCAGCACCGGCGCGAGGATCATGTTCAGCACCACCGCCAGCACCTGCACCAGCATCGGCGCCTTGACCTCGCCGGCTCCCCGCAGGGCCGCCGCCATGGCCGACATCAGAAACTGCAGGCCCAAGGAGGGCAGGAACCACGTCAGGTAGTCGAGGGCCGCCCGGGCCGTTTCAGCATCCGCCGCGAGCCCGGAGACGAAGCGTTCGCGCAGGGCGAACACGACGGTCACGAACAACAGTGCCGCTCCGGTCGCGAGCACCTGGGACTGGTTGAAGATCCGCCGCGCCTCGGCGAAGTCCTTACGGCCCCAGGCGTGGGCCACGAGGGCCGTGGTCCCCACCGTGAGCGCCTGCGTGGCCGCGATCGTGACCATCATCAGGTTGCCGCACAGCCCGAGGGCGGCCACTGCCTGCGGCCCCACGCGCGCCACGAAGTAGAGATCCACCAGGTAGTACAGCGTCTGGAAGATCATGCCGAAAAGCATCGTGCCGGCGAGGCGGGCCAGATGCCGATGGAGCGAGCCCGCGGTCAAGTCGTTCACGGTGGGAATCTCCAGGGGGACGTGTGCGAGGGAGAGTAACCCCAACCCGAGCCCCGTGGGGGGGGGGTGATCACTGCCCGACCGGGTGGGAAATCACCGGTGCAGATCGACCCGCTCGCCTACGGCGCCTACCTGCGCACCCGCTTCTGACCGCCTGCCTCGGGGGCTCGGCCGCGGCCGAGCCCATGCTCCCCGCCTGCCTTGAACCCACCCCCCGCCGCCGTTCTGCGCGGTGATCCGAATCCCATGATCATCTTCGAGTCGCTCCGTCGCTACACCCTACAGCGGCGAGATTGACAAGGATAAAAGCCGCGGTCCACTGGTCATTGCAATTCGGATCGGGCGACTGCAAAACCCGATTTCCCAAAGCAATCCAGCGTTGCGAACCAGCACCGAACTCGGTGGTCGGCGACCGCTTCACCCACTTGGGGAAAGCGCGCGATCACCACGAATCGACAAGGAGATCGATCATGAAAACGTTTCTTTCGAAGTCCTGCTTCCGAATGGCTCTGGGCCTTGTGCTCACGGTGGGCGTGCTGTCTTCGGCTGGGCAAAGTCGGGCCGAGACTACGCCTTCGACGATCCTCTCGACCGGCACCGGCTGGCGCCTGGCCGATGTCGAGCCGGCCACCCCCGAGATCAACTCGGTGCTCTGGGAGGTCAAGCGATCGGCCGTCGAGACGCTGCCGCTCAGTGAGTTCCAGAAGGACATCATCCGTCAGAGCTTCGCCGAGATTCCGATGACCTCCGAGCGCGGTGCCGATGACCTGCTCTACTTCTCCTACGACGTTCTCCAAGCCCTCGAGAATCCTTCTTTTCCGGCCGGCTACGAGCAGTTCGTCGAGCCGGACGAGAAGAACACGACAAGCCTGAGCTTCTGCAGCTGGCGAACCGAGACCCGCAACCGAGCCTACTCGTACGAAAGGAGTCTGCTCGACTTCAACGTTCCGTTTTCGGCCCCCTTCGACGGCGGAATTTCGGGCTCACTGCCGATCACGGGCAACGTGAACCTGGCGGTCACCTACAAGATCCGGAAGTGTCTGGGGGTGCCGGTGGGCTTCCGGTTCGTCAACGCCGTGGCCAGCGGCAGCGCCTCGATCGCGGGCAACGCCGAGCTCAACGCCACCGCGCAGTGGGAAGCCGATTGGGCGAAGGAATGGCACCTGATCACGATCGATCTCGGCGAAGTGAGCTTCATGGCCGGGCCGATTCCGATTCGCCTCGTCTTCACCCTGCCCATCCACTATGGTGTCGACTTCGACGTCCGCCTCGCTGGCCAAGTTCAGGCGAGTCTCGACGCCTCCGCGACGGGCACCTTCAACTACACCTGCACCCAGTCGAGCTGCACGGGTTCGTCCGACTTCTCGGACCAATTCAGCTTCCAGGAGCCCACCGCCAGCGTCACCCTCGACATGACCGCCGAGGCCTACGTCCGTGCCCTCGTTCGCGTCGCCCTCTATGACCAGAGCTTCCTCTACGTCGAAGGGGGCGCCAAGGCCTACGCGAAGGCGTCTCTGTGGGGCTATCTGGGCAACGCTTGCGGGGACGCCAACGGTGACGGCCACAATGAGACCGTTCGTGCCCTGACCGCCGACCTGCTCTGGGGCTACAAGTTCGCCTACGGCTGGGGCGGCGTGATCGACGATGAGCTGCGCTACACCGGCGGTGGCGAATACTTCATCGACTGGTACGACTTGCTTGGCCCCGGCGGCTCGACGGCCCTCCAGCCCATGATCGTCGGCCCGGCGACCGTGGTTCAGGGTCAGCCGGCCACCTACACCGTGCAGATGCGGCCCTGCTACAAGTACACCCACAACGTCACCGTCGCCGCCAACCCCACCACCTTCACGGGCGCCGCTCCCTTCGCGCCCTCCGGCGGCTCGACGACGATCACCGGTAGCTTCGCCAACACCGGAAACCAGGCCCTGACCGTCACCGCGGTTTCGGACAGCTTCGGTCGCGACCTCGGCATACCCTACACCCGCACGATCAACGTCACCCCGACCGCCCCGGTCTCGCCCAACAACCTCTCGGCCACTGCCGCGGTGGGCGCCGTGTCGCTCGGCTGGGTCGATCGCAGCAACAACGAGACGAGCTTCGAGATCCAGCGGCGGATCACCGGCGGCACCTGGGCGCAACTCGCCACGACCGGCGCGAATGCCACCGGCTACCTCGACTCCACGGTCGCCGCCGGCACCACCTACGACTACCGGGTCCGCGCCCGCAACTCCGGCGGCAACTCGGCCTGGAGCAACATCGCGAGCGTCACGAGCCAGCTCGGTGTGCCCGCGGCGCCGTCCAACCTGGCCGTCACCTACAGCGCCGCCCAGGGCAAGCTGACCGCCACCTGGACGGACAACGCCAACAACGAGACCGGCTTCACCCTCGAGTTCTCCTACGGCGGGAGCGCCTTCTCCCCGGTCATGGGCACCCTCGGTGCCAACGCCACCTCGTGGGTCAGCGGCGCGGGCGTGCCGACGGGCGTCTACCAGTTCCGCGTCCGCGCCAATAATGCCAACGGCAGCTCGGCCTGGAGCAGCGTGGTGTCGGTCAACGCGTTCTGATCGCCGAAGAAAATGAAGTCAACGAGCGGGGCGGGGCCGAGAGGCTCCGCCCCGTTTTTTCATGGGTCCGTGCCCTCGCACAATGGCCGCAGTTCCTCGGCCAACGTCTCGAGATCTCCGAGGTGATCCCGCAGAATGTCGAAGAGCTCTTCGGCAGTGACTTCTTGGTAGAAGTGAGTCAGCCGGTTCCGGAATCCCGCGATCTCGGGTAGCCGCCCAGCCAAATGAACGTCCTGAACGAGCTCCTGCTCGATAGCCTTTTTGGCGACCTGCCGGTATTCGAGGCCGCCGAAGCCGTGGCGTTTGGCGAGGATGTGCCGAAGGGTGTCGAAGAGGGCCTCGATCGTGCGGCGCAGCAGCGATTCTGCCGCTGGTACGTTGCGGCGATCGGCAAGAAAGGCGGTCAGTGAATCCGACGGTAGTGCTCGCAACTCACCCAGGAGCCGTACCGCCAACTCCAGGCGATCACCGATTACCTTGAGATCGAGCTTTCCCGGGCTCACGTCGAGCTCCAACCGAAACGCTGCCGCTCGATCTCGCGCTGGATCGGCAGCAGATCCTCAGCTCGGCGCAGGACCGTCAGCTCGTTGAAATCGGCGGCGGTCGAATCCGGAGCGGCGATGCGATGGCCCTCGATCGCCCGGTGCTGGAAGAGGCCGTCCACGCGATCGAGAGGGACGAGATCGACGCGTAGGGGCTCGAACAAGTCCTCGAGATCGACTTGTAAGCGATTGAGAACTCGGAAATCCACCGCCGCTCGCGGGAAGAACACCCCGACGTCGAGGTCCGAGCCTTCGGGGCGAACGGTCTCTCCGGCGAGAAGTCGGAGACCGTCGTCCGCCCGCGAGCCGAACAGATACACCGCGAGTAGACCGTGGCGTTGTGCCAGCTCCTGGATCGCTGCCTGGCCTCCGAGCTCCATGGTGACCTCCGGTGAAGAGTTTACCTGCAGTCCCAGCGGTCGCCTGAGCCGACTCGGACGGCAGCTCCCAACTCGCGCAGCTTTCGTCTTTGCCGCCTGTCTCCTTCGGCGCACATACGACACTGATTGCCAGTGCACTGTCCACCCGTTCCAGGAGGTTCCCATGAAGGCAAGCTGGTTTCGTCTCGCCTCGGTCCTCGTTCTGATGGCTTTTGGCTTCGCCCTGCCGGCGCTCGCGGCGGAGCCGCCGGCACCGCCGAGCGACGAAAGTCTCGTACTTGAAGCCGAGGCTCCCGAGGTCACCCTCGAGGAGCTGTTCGCGGCCGAGACCCCGGATCCGAAGGTCGTGCTCAACTGTAGTTGGGCGGACAAGCCGATCTTCGGCTGCTACTACTACTGGAACCCGGAAACGCTGTGTTGCCGGCTTTCGGGTTCCAGCTCCCGCTGCGCCTCGCTGATCTGCCTCTGAGGCTCGTCAGGTCGCTTCCGGCTCTCCGGCGGAAGCGGCCACCCCCGTCCGCGCCAGGTAGTCCTCGACGTGCAGCAGCCCCATCGGGCCGGCCCGCCGCACGATGCCGAGCAGAGTCGACATCGACGACACCTCCTCGAGTTGCTCGGTGACGAACCAGTCGAGGAACCGCTGGGCGATGTAGTTGTTCTCGTCCTTGGCCTGGTTGACTAGGCCGTAGATCTGGCGGGTGACTTCCTGCTCCCAATCGAGCGAGAGCTGCACGGCCTCTTCCGCGGAGCCGAACTCGCTCTTGGGCGCCGGAATGGCCGGGATCGTCAACTTGCCGTCCGCCTCGTTCAGGAAGTGGACGAACTTCATGGCGTGCGTACGCTCCTCTTCCGCTTGGCGGAAGAAGAACTTGGCGAGTTCGGGCAGGCTCTCGCCGTCGAAGTAGCTGGCGATGGCGACGTATTGCAGCGAAGCGCCCATTTCGTTGCCGACCTGTTGGCTGAAGGCTTGGGCGAGGGGTGAGCTGATGAGCATGGTGATCCTCCGCCGCGGAGTCTAGCAGGCGGCTCCCGCTCGGCCGATGGCCGCCACGGGGAGAGCCTCGACTGCGAGAATGAAACCCGCGACTAACTTACGATCAGAATGTGAATTGGTCAAGTTGAATCCCTGCCGAGGTTTGCGCGCTGTCCCGTGACCCGAGGCGGGCTTTCACCGCTCAGTAGGGCCGTTCTCCGGCCCAATTGCCGGCCGGTTCGTAGCGGCAGACGACCAGCCACCAGGGGCGGTTGCCGAAGGGGCCGCCGCGGGTGCAGCGCTCGAGGGCGCAGCCGACGCTTCGGGTCGCGCGCCAGACGATCTGGGTGTAGTGCCCGCAGGTGCCGCGGCAGCGGCCGGTTTGAGCCTCGTAGTCGGCCACTTCCGCGGCCCAGGAAGCGACGACCTCTTGGGCCGTCGGCGGCTGGGTAGCGGCGTAGAGGTTCTCCCCCGAGGTGGTCTCGGCATGGCGAAACGAGCACGACGCCGCCCATTGCCGGGCCGCCGCGACCAATTCCGGAGCTTCGACGAGCGGCGGCAGCGTCGGCGACGGCACGGGCCGCGCGGACCGGCGCACTTCGTTGTGCGCTTCGACGATACCGGCCAGGGGGGCCGCGGTGCGTGGCGAGGGGCTTTCCGCGGCCCGCGCCGGGCTGGGGGCGGGCGCGCTCCGCGAGCACGCGGCGAGAACCAAAAGCAGCCCGACGGCGATCCGCATGCTCGCGAGGATACACTCGTGAGCCAGGCACCATGCCGACCTTCCCCCACCTACCGCGCCTCTTGGCCGCGGAGCTCGAGCGCTTCGAGCGCACGCACCCGCGCTCGCGGGAGCTGGCGCGGCAAGCGCGCGCCCATCTCGTCGATGGCGTGCCGATGCCCTGGATGGTGCGGGCGCCGGGGAGCTTCCCACTGTTTCTCGGCTTCGCCCGCGGCGCACGTTTCACAGATGTCGACGGCCACGAGTACGTCGATCTCTGTTTGGGAGATACCGCCGCCATGGCGGGGCACGCGCCGCCCGCGGTGGTCGCCGCCGTGGCGCACCGGATGGCCCGAGGGGCGACCCTGATGTTGCCCTCGGAAGACGGCGCCTGGGTGGCGGCCGAACTCGCCCGGCGTTTCGGGTTGCCGGCCTGGCAGTTCGCCACCACTGCCACGGACGCCAACCGGGTCATGATCCGCCTTGCCCGGCACCTGACCGGTCGGCCGAAGATCCTGGTCTTCCATTGGTGTTACCACGGCACCGTGGACGAGACCTTCGCCGGCCTCGATGCCGCCGGCCGGGTGGTGCCGCGCCCGGGCAACCTTGGCCCGCCGGTGCCGCTCGCGGAGACCACCCGGGTCGTCGAATGGAACGACGTCGCCGACCTCAAGCGCGAGCTCGCCCACGGCGACGTGGCCTGCGTGCTCGCCGAGCCGGCCCTGACCAATATCGGCATCGTCTTGCCCGAGCCGGGGTTCCACGCCGCGTTGCGCGAGCTGACGCGGCGCTCGGGCACGCTTCTGGTGCTCGACGAAACCCATACGTTCTGTGCCGGTCCTGGCGGGGCCACCCGCGCCTGGGGTCTCACGCCCGACGCCCTGACCCTCGGCAAGGCCCTCGCCGGGGGCTTTCCGGCCGCGGCCTACGGCTTGTCCGCCGAGCTCGCGGAGCGTCTCGCCGGCAACATCCACCCGGACGAGTCCGACACCGGCGGCATCGGCGGCACGCTCGCCGGCAATGCCCTGGCGCTTACCGCGATGCGCGCCACTCTCGAGCACGTGCTGACGGACGACGTGTTTCCTGCCATGGCCGCCCGGGCGGAGCGTTTCGCCACGGGCGTCGAGGCCGTCATCACCAAACACGACCTGCCGTGGAGCCTGAAGCGCCTCGGCGCCCGCGCCGAGTATTGGTTTCGCCGCGAGTCGCCGAAAAACGGCGGCGAGGCCGCCGCCGCGGTCGACTTCGAGCTCGACCGCTACCTCCACCTGGCGGCGCTGAACCGCGGGGTGCTGATGACGCCGTTCCACAACATGGCGCTGATGTGCCCGGACACCTCCGACGCGGACGTCGATCACCACACGGCGGCGTTTGCCGAGGCGGTCGGGGAGTTGGTGGGGTAGCGGGCGGTGGGCCGGCCCCGTTGTGGCGGCCCCCAGTGGGGGTCACATCACGCGCGAGAGGGAGTTCGGGGGGTTGTTTCCCCGCGCGAGGCACACCCCCGT
>JANRLG010000100.1:0-9570 GCA_033762835.1 Thermoanaerobaculia bacterium | reverse complement strand
GGACAGTAGTCGTCAAGAAAGCGCCGGTGACCTTGCCCAGCGAGCCGTTCCTCGGCATGATCGGCTCCATGCCTCCCCGCGTCGTCTACGTCGTGCCGGCCGCCATGGGCGGCATGTTGAACATCGTCGCGCACCTGCTGGCTCACCGGCAGGCAGGCGGCGACCATCGCGCCATCCTCACGGTCAATCCCCTGCTGCCGGACACGCTGTTTTCCGGCACCTTGGCAGCCCCTACCGAGCGCTTCGTTTTCTCGATGCCACGGGAGAACCTGTACTCCGTCCTGCGCCGGCTGGCCCGGCGCGTGGGCCGGGGACCGGGGGTGCTGGTGGCGAACGACTGGATCGAACTCGCGATGCTCTGGCGGCACGATCCGGGCACCGCGGTGCTCCAGATCCTCCACGGCGACCACGACTATTACTACGACCTGGCGCGCCGCAACGAGCGCGTGATCGACGCCTTCGTGGCCTACAGCCGACGCATGGCGGAAAAGCTGGTGGCGACGATTCCCCACCGCGCGGCGGACGTTTTCCACTTGCCCTACGGCATTCCGTTGCCGCCCCGGGTACGGCCCGCGGGCCGGAGCGGGCCGTTGCGACTGGTTTTCGCCGGCCGGCTGGAGCATGGCCAGAAGGGCGTGTTCGATCTGCCCGAGATCGCTCGCGAACTCGAGCGGCGCGGCGTGGCGGTCGAGTGGACGGTGATCGGTGGCGGCCCCGACGAGGCCGAACTCCGTACGCGTTGGCCGGACTCCCGGGTATCGTGGCTGGGGGTGCTCGACAATCCCACCTTGGTCGAGCGGCTGGCGGAGTTCGACGTCTTCGTGTTGCCCACGCGCGCCGAAGGCTTCCCGGTGGCCCTGCTCGAGGCCCAGGGCGCGGGCCTCGTGCCCGTGGTGTCGGACCTAGAAAGTGGTGTGCCGGAGGTCGTTTTCCCTGGGGAAACGGGGTTCCGGCCGCCCATCGGCGACGTCGCGGCCTTCGCCGAGTCGATCGCCACCCTTGCCGGGGATCGGGCCAAACTCGACGCCATGAGCCGGGCCGGCCGTGCGCTGGTGGCGAACGGTTATCAGGTGGCCGAGCGCACCGCCGCCTACGAAGCGCTGTACGCCCGTTGGCAGGAGCTGCGCCGGCCGCGGGGCGAGGTCGTCGGCCGTCCTCCCTACGGAAGTCGGCTCGATCAACCGTGGTTGCCGAACGGCCTGGTCAGGGCGGTGCGCCAGGGGCGGCGCCGGCTGGGTCGCGGGCGTTGACCCGTTCGCGGTGGAAGAGAAAACCGCGGACGTCGGGGTGGCGCCGGTCCCGTGGGTTCGGGGTGCAGAGCCAGGGTTCGAAGAGCTCCGGGTGCCGAAGCATCCAGGTGTGCTCGAGGCTCGTCCACGGCGGCAGCGACGCCACGACGTCGATCTCCGCGGCGACCAGACGATCCCGCCACGCCGCGAAGCTCAACCGGTCGGCCGCGGCGTGCTCGTCGAGGGCGTGGACGATCGAGCCGTCGTCGGTGATCGGCACGTAGACGACGGTGTTTTGGAGCCGACTGCCGAGGAGCGGAAAGCGGTAGTTGTTGTGTCCAGAACCGTCCCAGCCGGCCACCGTGGCGATGCGGCGGGGCACGCCGTCGTCGAGGGCCTGCCAGAGCGGCCACTGGCCCACGTAGGCGCCGGTCAGCGGATGGGATTGAAAGTAGGGCAAAACGGCGTCGTCGGCCTCGGCAAAGAGAGCGTAGCGGGCGGCAGTCTGGAGCTGTGCCGCGAGCGCCAGGGCGGCGGCGAGCCCGAGGGCGCCAGCCGCGAGCCGAGGCAAACGGAGTGGTTGCCGGCGGACGAACAGCACGAGTCCCAGGGCGGTCGTCCCGGCGAGGGCCAGGAGCGCCAGCAGCCCCCCGAATTCCACGCTGGACCATCCTCGCGGCATTGCCCAAACGAGCGCCAGGGCCGCCGCGGCAGCCACCAGCCGTTGCGCCACCCGACCCGCGAGTCCGGCCCCGGATTGGGCTGCAAAGATCGCCAGAGCGGCGATGCCGGGCAGAGCGAAGCGTCCCGACGTATGGCTCCAAACGCCGGTACGGTAGATCTCCATGGCCTCCGACCACAGGCTGCCGATCATCAAGAGACTCGTGATCGCGAGGAACGCCGCGATTCGGCGCTCTCGCCGGCCGAGTGCGAACAGCCCGACCAAGGCCGCCACGGGCAACAGGGCCAGCCCCGGCCCGGGATTGAGGAACCAGCCGTAAACGGGCTCCGGGGCATACAGCAGGCTGGCATCGGCATGGGCGGCGGCGGGTGTCCGCAGCCAGCCGGAGATTGGCCGCGAGGTGAGGGTCTCGGCGAGCATGCGCGAGCCCGGGTGCGATAGGAAAGGCAAGGGGTACAGCGGCGATCCCTGTTCGACCCACGCTCGCAAGTAACTCGGCGCGCCGATCGTGGCGACGAGCATCGCCATCCAAACGAGCCGGCGCCGGACGCGCCACACTTCGTGCGCAATGAGGACGAGGGCGAGACCCAACAGCGGCAGCGCCGTCACCCGCACGCCGGCCATGAGGCCGAAGGCGGCCGCGGCGAGCAGGGCCTCCCGCGGGGCGCTCCGGAGACAGCGCACGAGAAAAAGGCTGCCGAGGGCGAAGTAGGCGAGGGTCAGATTGTCGACGTAGGCGCTGCTGAGCCAGCCGAGCACCGTGGGCATGCCGACGACCGCCACCGCTGCCGTGGCGGCGGCCTCGGGCGGGGCTTCGAGCTCGCGAGCCGTGGCATACAGGCCGAGCAGCGCCGCCCCCCACTGGAGCGTGGCGAAGCTGGTGACGAGCACCGTGTTGCCGAAGAGCACGAGCGGCCAGGCCCACAGCAGCGAGCCGCCGACGGGGAAATACTCGTAGTACTCCCAGGCGTCCGGCGCCTGCTCGAAGACGAAACCCCCGGTTTGGACCAGGCGACCCGCTTTGAGCAGGTGGTAGGTCAGGCCGTCCCAGCCCATCGGCGGACCGATCGTGCCGCGCAGCCAGGCGATGGCGAGCCACAGGAGTGTCCCGGCGAGCAGCCAGCCCGCGGGTCGCCGGGCGAGTTCCCGGGCGCGCCGGAGCCCGGCTTGGAGATCCGCCGAAAGGGGCGGCGCCGGCCAGCGGCGCCAGGCGGCGACGGCGAGCGCTCCGAGCAGGGGCAGCAGCACGCCGAGCCGAAAGAGCCCCGCGGTGCCCAGGAGCCCGATCACCGCCGTGGCCGTGAAGAAGCCCACCACCAAGGCCGCCGCGAGCCGCAATGCCGGGCCCGCCGAGCGCGCCACCAGTCGCGACGCCAGCGACCACGAGAGCGCGCCGAAAGCCGCGACCAAGCCGACCGTGGCCAGGCCGCGCAGGAAGTCCTCGCCGAAACCGAAATTCACCAGGAGATTCTAGGGGAGAGGGGCGGAAGCCATGAGCGGCTACTTGGCAATCGAAGCCGTGTCCACGTATCCTGTGTGCATGAACGTCACCTTATCTCTGGAAGACGATGTCGTCGAAGAGGCTCGCAAGGTCGCGGCGGGCATGGGCACGAGCCTCAACCAACTCATTCGCGACTACCTGCGCCAGTTGACGGCCCGTCACGAAGTCGAAAGGGACCTCGCGGAGCTCCGAGCGCTCAGCGCGGAAAGCACCGGTGACTCCCGGAACTGGCGTTTCAATCGCGACGAACTCCATGAGCGATCGTAGTTTCTTCGACACCAACGTCCTCGTCTACACGGACGACGCCTCGTCACCAGCGAAGAAGCAGCGCGCATTGGAGCTGCTCGAAGAGGAGCGTCGGTCCGGCACCGGAGTTCTTTCGACGCAGGTGCTCGTCGAGTACTTTTCAGCGGCGACGAGGAAGCTCGGAGTCGACCCCCGGATCGCGAGTCGCAAGGTGGAGCTTTTTGCCCGCTTCCAGGTCGTGTTGCTCGATGTCGAGCTGATCCAGCGGGCCATAGAACTTCATCGGCTCCATTCGATCTCGATCTGCGACGCCTTGGTCGTTCGGGCCGCTCAGGCGGCACGATGTCGCGTGCTCTACACCGAGAACCTGCAAACCGGATGGCGGCCGGAGGGTTTGGCCGTCGTGAACCCCTTTCGATGACTTTCGTCACCCCCAACTGCTGACCCTGGACACTGACGGCGGCGACCTCCGTCGTCCAGACTTCTGCCACGCCGAGGGAGGCTCCCGAGGCGCGAACGGAGGTTGGACATGAACGGACAAGTCCCGCGGGCGCCCCTGGCCGAGTTGAACGGGGTGGTCAAGCGGTTTGGTAACAAGACGGCCCTCGCCGGGGTGGACTTGGCGATTCGGCCCGGGGAACTGGTGGCGCTTCTGGGGCCCAACGGGGCCGGCAAGACGACCGCGGTGCGGCTGCTGCTCGGGTTGCTGCGCCCGGACGCCGGCACGGCGCTCCTGTTCAGTCGGGATCCGTCGATGCCCGAGGCGCGCCAGCGTATGGGGGCGCTGCTGCAGATCTCGAAAGTGCCGGAGACGCTCACGCCCCGCGAACACCTTCGCCTGTTCGCGAGCTACTACCCGGACCCGCTCACCCCTGCCGAGGCCCTCGCCGCGGTCGGGCTCGAGGACCGCGGGGACCGCCTCTTCGGGAAGCTCTCGGGCGGCGAGCGCCAGCGCGCCCTGTTCGCCCTGGCACTGGTCGGCCGGCCGGATCTGCTGGTGCTCGACGAACCCACCGTGGGGCTGGATGTCGAAGCGCGCCGGGCCCTCTGGGAGCAAACCCGCGCCCAGGTGAATGCCGGCCGCTCGGTGCTCCTGACCACCCACTACCTCGAAGAGGCGGACGCCTTGGCCGATCGGGTGGTGGTGATCCACTCCGGCCGCGTGGTGGCCCAGGGCACGCCGCAGCACATCAAGTCTTTGGCCGCCGGCCGCCGCATCCGGGCGCGCAGCCGGCTGCCGATCGAGACGGTCAAGGCGATCTCGGGGGTGACCTCGGTACGCCGGGACGGCGAGATCCTCGAGATTCTGACCCCGCGGGCCGAAGGGGTCACGGCGGCTTTGTTGGCCGCCGACCGCGACCTGATGGATCTCGAAATCACCAGCGCCGGCCTCGAAGAGGCCTTCCTCGCCCTGACTCGGAACCCCGTCGCCCCCGCAGGAGACCCGTCATGAACCCGATCGATGCGCGCCGCCCCAACCTGCAGCGGATCTATGCCCTCGAGTCCTGGAGCGAGCTCCTGCGCGCCCTGCGCATGCCCATGTACTCGCTGCCGACGGTGCTGTTTCCGGTCATGTTCTATGTGATGTTCGGCCTCGTCTTCAGCTCGGGCCGGCCGGTGCTCGGCAACGTCTCGATGGCGACTTACCTGCTTGCCACCTATGGCGTCTTCGGCGTGGTCGGCGCCGCGCTGTTCGGCTTCGGTGTCGGAGTGGCGATCGAACGCGGCCAGGGCTGGCTCCAAGTCAAGCGGGCGAGCCCCATGCCGCCGGGCGCACTGTTTTTCGCCAAGATGACGATGTCTCTCGTCTTCGGCTTGACCATCGTGCTTCTGCTGTCGGCCCTCGCCGTGGCCTTCGGCGGCGTCACCATCTCGGTCGAGCGCTGGCTCGGCCTCGTCGGTACCCTGGTCGCGGGGGCCATTCCCTTCTGCGCCTTTGGGCTCGCTCTCGGCTTTCTGCTCGGCCCCAACTCGGCTGTGCCGGTGGTCAATCTGATCTATCTGCCCATGGGCTTCCTCTCGGGTCTCTGGATTCCCATCCAAGTCCTACCCGAGGCGCTCAAGCAGTTCGCTCAATTCCTGCCGCCCTACCATTTCGCCCAATTGGCCCTGAAGTTCCTCGACGCCTCCCGCGGCGAGCCCGTGGCGCTCCACCTCGGTGTCCTCGTGGCCTTCACGGTGATTTGCCTGCTCGTGGCCACCTGGGCCTACCGGCGCGACTCCGGCAAGTCCTACGGCTAAACTCTCGAGTACGCCCATGGCCCGACGCTTTTCCCTGTTGCCGGACGACCCCAGGATCGGTTGGGAGCCGTACCTGTGGCTCGTCTACTTGGGCTTCCTGCCGGTCGGTCTGTTCTTCGGACCGTCGACGCCGGGCGACTGGTGGTTGCTCGGCGCGGTCGTCGTGGCCTTCTTACCGCTGTACTTTCTCGGCTACTGGGTGCGCGGCTGGCGGCTGATCGCGGTGATCGCGGCGATTACCACGCTCGGGGTGCTGTACCAATCCCACAACGCCAGCGCGGGCAACTTCTTCGTCTATGCCGCGGCGTTCCTGGGCTCCGGTTGGCGCCCGCGACCGGCGGCGCTCGGGGTGGTGGTGATCGCGGTGGTGGCGCTGCTGTCGGGCTGGTCGACCCAGACGTTCCCTCTGATGTGGGCGTGGGCGCCGGTGATCGTGCTGGTCATCGGCGGCGTCTGCATCCACCGCGCCGAGGAGATCCGCGGCAACGACCGCCTGCGGATGGCTCACGATGAAGTCGAGCGCTTGGCCAAGCGCGCCGAACGGGAGCGCATCGGCCGCGATCTGCACGACTTGCTCGGCCACACCTTGTCGGTCATCGCGCTCAAGGCCGAGCTCGCCGCCAAGCTCGCCGAACGCGATCCGGCGCGGAGCCGGCGAGAGATCGAGGAGGTCCACGCCATCTCCCGCCAAGCCCTCGGTGATGTGCGGGAAGCGGTGGCGGGTTACCGCGGCGTCCGCGGCAGCCTCGCCGACGAGCTCGACAACGCTCGGCGCGTGCTTGGTTCGGCGGGGGTCGCGGTGACGGCGGAAGCCGTGCCCGCGGGGCTTGCCGAACGCCTCGGACCTGGGCGCGAGGTGGTGCTCGCCCTGGCGTTGCGCGAGGCGGTCACGAACGTCCTGCGCCACGCCCGGGCGACCCGCAGTCGCATCGCCCTCGCGACCACCGCCGATCAAGTCTGCCTCGAAGTGAGCGACGACGGTCGCGGGGGGGCGGTTGCCGAGGGCGCCGGATTGACCGGCATGCGCGAGCGGGTGGAGACCCTCGGTGGCACGCTGCACCGGGAAACCAGCGCCGGCACTCGGCTCGTCATTTCCCTGCCGCTGCCGCGGGTGGGGGAGCCGGCGGCGGTGCCACCATGATCCGCCTGTTGATCGCCGAGGACCAGGCCATGATCCTGGGCGCTCTCGCTGCCCTGCTCGAGATCGAAGGCGACATCGAGATCGTGGCGCGAGCTCGGGACGGTCGCGAGGCCCTCGAACTCGCGGCGCGCACGGCGCCCGACGTGGTCGTCACCGACATCGAGATGCCCGAGTTGTCCGGTCTCGAGCTGGCGGCCGAGCTGGGCCGAAAGGGTCCCCGGCCGCGCGTGATCATCCTCACGACCTTCGCCCGTTCGGGCTACCTGCGCCGGGCCCTCGATGCCGGGGTCGCGGGCTACCTGCTCAAGGATGCGCCCGCCTCGGTGCTCGCCGATGCCGTCCGGCGGGTCCACGCCGGGGGCCGCGCGGTCGACCCCGAACTGGCCGCCCAAGCCTGGGGCGACGCCGATCCCCTGACCGATCGCGAGCGCCAGGTGTTGCGCTTGGCCGGAGAAGGCCGGACCAGCGCGGCGATCGCCCAGACGCTCCACCTCTCCGAGGGCACCGTCCGCAACTATTTGTCCGAGGCCATCGCCAAACTCGGCGCCGAGAACCGTGTGGATGCCGCGCGCATCGCACGGCAGAAGGGTTGGCTGTAGGCGTCGCGAACCGACTCCCGCGGATCCTTCAGTCTTCCTCGAGCCGCGTCTCCTGTCGCCGCCGCTGGCGTCCACCGGTCGAGCGGATGCGCTCGAGGGCGGTGGCGCCGCCGTATTGGGCGACGATCTTGTCGTCGTAGTCGTCGGCCAGGTTGGCGACCCCGGCCAGGCAACCGAGCAGGCTCTCGCGGTCGAGGCCGTGCCCGAAGAACGAGTGAGAGAAGTAGACATCGCGACCGACGATCGAGAAGTGTCCGATCGGCAACTCGTGATTGAGGGCCAAAAGGCCGGTTTTCAGGGCGTCGTCGATGTCCACGTCCTGGGCCAGGTAGGCCATGACCGAGACCACGGCGTCCTCCGGACCGTAGGGCTCGACCCCCACCTCGAGCACCGTCGAGCCGTAGCGAACATAGAAATGGTCGGTGGCCGGATCGTGGAACGGATCGTCGAACAACTCGCCGAGGTACTCCTCGACACGGTCGAAGGTCACCCTGTGGACATCGTGAGCGAAACGCATGGGACCCCCCTCCAAAGTCGGGCAACTGTATCGTCATAACCCTCGCGTTGACAGGCCCCGGGGGGTGTGGACTACGCTCTCGAAACGACCTTCGGGAGAAAAATCCGCCGGCCTTCCGCCGGCTCTCCTTTGAGACCCGCGCAAGGAGGAACTCGATGCATTTCCGTGGCACGACTTTGACTCGACTGACGGGCGCACTGGCGCTTTCGGTCCTCGCCGCTGGGCCCGCTGGGGCCGCCGGTTTCTCCATCTTCGAACACGGGTCGAAGGCGATGGGCATGGCCGGCGCCTTCACCGCGCAAGCCGACGACGGCTCGGCGATGTTCCACAACGTCGCCGGCCTGGCCTTCCAGAAGGAACAGAGCTTCCAACTCGGCACCACCTTGATCAAGCCCGATTCCGAGTTCCGCGGCCAAGCGCCGTTCCCGGGTCCCTCCGCGCGCGCCGAGCAGCCCAGTGACTCGCTGTTCTTTCCCAGCCATGCCTACTGGGTGAAGCCGCTCAATCCGAGCTGGACCTTCGGGTTCGGCCTCAGCAGCCCGTTCGGCCTGACCACCGAGTGGGACGATCCGGACAATTTCGCCGGCCGCTACGTCTCGACCAAGGCCGAGCTGCGCTCGGTGGATCTGAATCCCTCGCTCGGCTGGCAGATCACCCCGAACTTCGGCATCGGCTTCGGCGCCATCGCGCGTTTCTCGGACGTCACCCTTGAGCGCCGCGTGCCGTTCATCAATCCCCTGGCGAACCGCATTCAGGACGCCGGCAAGGTGGTCCTCGAGAGCGACCTCGAGCAGGGCTACGGCTTCAACGTCGGGATGCTCCACAAGTACAACAACAGCTTCTCCTGGGGCCTGTCCTACCGCAGCAAGATCAAGATCGAGTACGGCGGCTCCGGTCGCTTCACCCAGATCTCGACCGGTGTCGCGGGCCTCGACGCCCTGCTGCGCTCCCGCATCCCCTTCGATCAGGACCTGCCGATCGAAACCGAGGTGGAGTATCCGGATCAGGCGAGCCTCGGCTTCGCCCTCGCCGTGACCCCGAACGTCTTGGTCGAAACCGACTTCAACTGGACCGGCTGGTCGAGCTTCGACAAGATCGACATCCGCTTCACCCGAAACCCGGCCTTCTCGAGCGAGATCCCCGAGAACTATGAAGATGTCTACAACTACCGGTTGGGCATCAAGTGGACCACGGGCCAGGGCCGTGAATGGCGCTTCGGCTACGTCTTTGACGAAACCCCGCAGCCCGAGGCAGCCATCTCGCCGCTGCTGCCGGACGGTGACCGCACCGGCTACACCATCGGTTACGGGCACAAGGGCAATCACAGCTTCGACGTCGCCCTGATGTACCTGCCCTTCGACGAGCGCACCCGCGACGAGAGCTTCGAAGGCGAAGGCGACTTCTTCGGCACCTA
>JANRLG010000099.1:0-7575 GCA_033762835.1 Thermoanaerobaculia bacterium | reverse complement strand
CGCCACGGCCGTAGAACGTACCGCTGTCGAACATCGGGTAGAGACTGCGGAAGCGGGCCGCCGTGTCGTCCCGCGAAAGCAGCTTGCCGGTCAGCAGAGCGTGCCAAAGGCGCAGCAGGTCTCCGGCTCGGCCGACGACGTTGCCCGCGGCGTAGGCCCAGGATGGGCTCATGGCGACGGCTTCGCCTCCCGGTTTGGGGGTGAGCGGAGCGAGATCGGTCAGCGGGTCCTCGGGCGAGACGGCGCGCAGGCTCGCGAGAGAAAGCGGCCGGAAAATTCGGGCTGCGGCGATTTCGCCGTAGGGCCGACCTTCCACGGCCTCGAGGATCAAGCCGAGAAAGGTGTACCCGGTGTTCGAGTAACGCCAGTTCTGACCCGGGCAAAACAACGCGCCGTGTTTTTTCGCGATGGCGATCGACTCTTCGGGTGTCCGGTACCTCGGCTTGTCGCGGACCTGGCGGTCCTCATTGGCGCTGAACAGGCCGGAAGTGTGGCTGAGCAGATCGTCGATCGTGATCAGGGCGGCGTGTGGGTACTTCGGGAACCACTTTGCGAGGGGGGCGTCCAGGCTCAGCTTGCCCTCGGCCACCAGCTGGAGGGTGACCGTCGCGGTCACGGCCTTGCCGACGCTCGCCCAGTAGAAGACCCGGTCGTCGGCGGTTTCGAAGAACCCGGTGCGATCGCCCACCGCGGCGGTCAGAGCGGGAGCGCCGGTCAGCTTGCGCGCTTCCTCCACGGCAGCCGACAGGGCACCGCGGACCGGGTCGGGAAATGCCAGGGTGCCGAGTGCGAAGTCCGCCGCCGGCAGCTCCACGGGACCCGAGTACAGGGGAGCTCCTTCATAGGCCATTCGTGCGGAGCAGCGGACGGGCTTCTCGGCGTCGGCGAGCCCGGGCAGAGCCCATGTGGAGAGGAAGAGGAGGGTGAGCGCGAATCGGAGCTGCTTCATGCCAACCCTTACGAGGAAGCCGGGCTTGGGTTGCTGGCTGCCAGTCGCAGCTGGGGACGGACACGGTCCGGTTCGCCGGGGATCGGCGCCGGCAGGGAGCCCGCCGGCTCGGCTCCACAGGCACGGTAGAAGCCTTCGGCGTAGGGGTCGCTGTCGATGGCGAGGCCGACGGCGCCACCAGCCCTGGCGACTTCGAGGGCCTGACGGAGGAGCGCCCGACCCAGGCCCAGGCCCATGGCTCGCGGCAGCAGCCAGAAGTGTTCGAGGAGCCAGTCGTTGGGTGCGGGGAGCAGTTGGTAGAAGCCGACGACCTCGCCCGCCACCTCGACGACGTGGGTCGGCCGGTCGGCGATACCTCGGGCGGACAGCGTCAGCTCGTTGCGCCACGCCGCGAGTTGTTCGGGAGAGTAGGGCCAGTGGGCCTTGGCGGCCTGGGCGATTCGAGACAAGCGTTCGGCTTCCACGGGCAGGGCACGACGGAAGATCATGACGGTCCGTGAGTCAGCGCACCGGCCGTTCGTAAGGCACGATGTGCTCCCACTCGTCGGCGTCGGAACGCGCCACGACGGCCACCACCGGTTCGGTGTCCGACAGATTGAAGACCTCGTGGGGAACGCCCGGGGCGATGAAGATGAAGTCCCCGGCTTGGTTCTCGATCGCCTGGGTCAGCCCTTCGCCGTACTCGTGGCGCACCCGGCCGGCGAGGATGTAGAGCATCAGCTCGAAATCGACGTGGATGTGGGCGTAGGCCACGCCGCCCGGCGGAATGGTGGCGACGTTCATCGATAGCTTCTTAGCGCCGACGTTTTTCGCCGAGAGGCCGGTCTTGTAGCGGATGTTGTTCCAGCCGCGGGTCTCGCCGCCGCCGCGGATCACCCAGATGCCTTCGCCGCCTTCGACGGGGCGTTTCAAATCTTCGTGTTCGGACATGACTCGGATGATACGCCGACCCTTCGGATACACTCCACGGTCGCCATGAACAGCCGTGAGATCCGCCAGAGTTTCCTCGACTTCTTCGCCGAGCGGGGGCACCTCGTTCAGCCCTCGAGCCCCCTCGTGCCCCACGGGGACGCGACGCTGCTCTTCACCAACGCGGGCATGGTCCCGTTCAAGAGTTACTTTCTCGGCCAGGAGACCCCGCCGTCGCGGCGCGCCGTCTCGGTCCAGAAGTGTCTGCGGGTTTCGGGCAAACACAATGACTTGGAGGCCGTCGGGCCGTCACCGCGCCACCACACCTTTTTCGAAATGCTCGGCAACTTCTCCTTCGGCGACTATTTCAAGGCCGAGGCCATCGAGTTCGCCTGGGATTTGGTGACTCGCGTCTGGGGCCTGCCTCCCGAGCATCTGTTCGCCACCGTCTTTCGCGAGGACGACGAGGCCGAGGCGCTGTGGAAGAAGATCTCGACCCTGCCGGCCGAGCGCATTCTGCGTTGCGACGAAGCCGACAATTTCTGGGCCATGGGCGACACCGGGCCCTGTGGGCCGTGCTCCGAGATCTACATGGACATCCAGCCGGAGCTCCCCGCGGTGTCCTTCGCCGAGGGTTCGGCCTCGGGGCGGTACCTCGAGTTCTGGAACCTCGTCTTCATGCAGTACGAGCGGGACGGTGACGGCCGGCTGAACCCGTTGCCGAACCCCTCGATCGACACCGGCGCCGGGCTCGAGCGGGTCACGGCCGTGCTCCAGCGGGTGCCGTCGAACTACGATACGGATCTGTTCGGCCCGCTACTCGCGGCCACTAGTGAGCTCGCGAAACACCGATACGGTGCCGATCCCGACGCCGACACGTCGCTGCGGGTGATCGCCGATCACCTGCGGGCGGTTTCGTTCCTGCTGGCCGACGGCGTCATCCCGAGCAACGAGGGCCGCGGCTACGTCCTGCGTCGCGTGCTGCGCCGGGCGGTGCGCCACGGCATGCGGCTCGGCTTCACGGATCCGTTCCTGCATCGCTTGCTGCCGGTGGTGGACGAGGCCCTGGCCGGCTTCTACACCGAGCTCGCGGCCACGCGATCGGCGGCCACGGCCACCGTGCAAGCCGAGGAAGAGAAGTTCCTCTCGACCCTCGCCGGTGGTGCTCAGGAAGTCCAGAAGGAAATCGAAGCGGCCAAGAAGACCGGGATGAGCACCCTCGCCGGCCCCGCCGTCTTCCGGCTCTACGACACCCACGGTTTGCCGATCGAGATCATCCGCGAGATCGCCGAGGAAGAGCGCATGGGGCTCGACCAGGCGGGCTTCGAAGCCGAGCTCGAACTCCAGCGCGAGCGTTCGCGGCTCGCCACTGGCGACGGCCAGAAGCGCGTGGCCGAGCTTGCCCGGGCTTTGCGCGGTGCCGGGGAGACGGCGGCCACGGAGTTCGTCGGCTACGATGCGGTGACCCTCGAAGGTGCCCAGGTGATCCGCCTGGTGCTCGATTCGGAGGCCGGTCCGGTGGCCGCCAGCGCGCTCGGCGCCGGCCAGAGCGGCGTCGTGCTCTTCGACCGTACCGTGTTCTACGCCGAGGGCGGCGGTGAGGTCGGCGATACCGGCACGATCACCTGGGACGGCGGCCGGGCCGAAGTCACCGACACCCACAAGGACGGCACGGGTCTCTTCTTCCACTTCGTCACGGTCGAATCGGGGAGCTTGGCCGCGGGTGCCAAAGTCACCCTCAGCGTGGACGCCGGGCGCCGCGCCGCGATCCAGCGCAACCACACGGCGACGCACCTGCTCCACGCCGCGCTCCACGCCCATCTGGGTAGCGGTGCCCGGCAAGCCGGCTCGCTGGTGGCGCCGGACCGCCTGCGTTTCGACTTCTACTTCCACCGTCCTTTGACGGATGACGAGCGTCGGCTGGTGGAAGCCTGGGTCGAACGCTGGGTTCTGTCCGCGACGCCCACCCACATCGCCGAGCGCAGCCACGCCGAGGCCTTGGCCGCCGGCGCCATGGCGCTCTTCGGCGAGAAATACGGCGAGCGTGTGCGGACGGTCGAAATCCCGGGCGCGAGCCTGGAGCTCTGCGGCGGTTGCCACGTCGGCAACACCGGGGAGATCGGGCCGTTCGTGATCGTCGCCGAACGGGGCATCGCCTCGGGTGTCCGCCGGATCGAAGCGTTGACCGGCACCGGCGCGCTCGCGCACTTGCGGGGCCGCGAGGCCCAGCTCGCGGCGGTGGCCGACGAGCTCGGCGTCGCCGTCGAGCGCGCGGTGGAGGAGGCCGGCGCGCTGCGTAAGCGCCTCAAGGCCCAGGAACAGGAACTCGCGAAGCTCCGCCTGCAACTGGTGCAAGGTGGAACTGGCGGCGGCTCCGGAGAGCAGTCCGTGGCCGGCGTGCCGCTCCTCGTCACCGAAGTGCCGCCGGCGCCCGCGGCCGAGCTGCGCAACATGGCCGACACCCTGCGCGGCAAACTCTCGGCCCCCGGCGTCGTGGTCATCGCCACCCGCGAGGCAGACAAAGTCGCCCTGGTGGTTTCGGTGGCCAAGGAGCTCGACGGCCGTGCTCACGCCGGCAAACTCGTCCAACAACTTGCCGCGATCGTCGGCGGCAACGGCGGCGGTCGCCCCGACTTCGCCCAAGCCGGCGGTAAAGACCCGGCGAAGCTGGGCGAAGCCCTGGCAGCGGTGCCGGGCGTGCTGGCGGCGCAGTTGGGGTAGCGGTAAGAATGGACACCAACGACGGGAACGACGCCTCCCGCCCGAGCGAGCCTCGGGGGTCGTTGTCGTCGTCATGGTCGTTGGCGTCCTGGTGCCCTCCCGGGAATTTTTCTTAGGTTCACCCTGTTTTTCTTCCTCCCATGACTCGCGCCATCGCTCTTCTCGCCTTCGTGGCGCTCGCCTTCCCGCCGCTCGCGCGGGCGGGTGTCGAGGTGCGGACGTCAGCCGCGGGGCGGGTCGTGATCACCAATGAAACCCCAGCCGAGCGTGGGCGGCGGTTGTCGTCTCGTCTGCTGGAGCCGCCCCAGGCCGACCTGCTCGAGCGCATCGCGTTCTACGCCGCCGAACAGAATCTCGATCCCAAATTGGTTCAGGCTCTGGTCCAGGCCGAGTCGGGGTACAACCGGTTGGCGCTGTCGAACAAGGGCGCCATGGGCCTCATGCAGCTGATGCCCGGGACGGCGGCGGAGTTGGCGGTGACCGATCCTTACGACGTCGAGCAGAATCTGGCCGCGGGCACGCGTTACTTGCGCCGGTTGATGGACACCTTCGGGCAGACCGAGCTGGCGCTGGCGGCTTACAACGCCGGGCCCGGGGCGGTCACGCGTCACGCCGGCATTCCGCCCTACGCCGAGACGCGCACGTACATTCAGCGCATCCTGTCCATGTGGCACGGCAAACCGATGTCGCTCGCCGGTTTCAAGGTCCGCGGCTCGAGTGTGGCGTGGAAGAAGTCCGCCGGCGGTCGCCTGTTGCTCACCAACCAGCCCTGATTCGCTGATTCGCTTTCCGCCGGCTCCTATACAATCCCCGCGCGGCTCATGCTGAACGCGCCAAATCTCTTGTCCCTCGGGCGGATCCTCCTGGTTCCGCTCCTGGTCGTCGCCCTCCTGACCAAGTTCCAGGGCAAGGAGTACGTGGCGCTCGGTCTATTCCTGGTGGCCGCTCTCACCGACTTTCTCGACGGCTATCTGGCGCGGCGTCGCCAGCAGGTCACCCGGCTCGGGCAGTTGCTCGATCCCGCTGCCGACAAGATCCTCATGTCCGCGGCGTTCATCTCCCTGGTGGAGATGGGCACCGTGCCGAGCTGGATGGTGGTCGTGATCATCGCCCGCGAGTTCGCGGTCTCGGCGTTACGGTCGATCGCGGCGGCGGACAATCACATCATCGCCGCGGGCTGGAGCGGCAAGGTCAAAACGACCGTGCACATCGTGGCGATTTCGGTGTGCATCATCCACGAACGCCTGGCCGATCTCGGCAAGCCCGCCGACCTCACCTGGTTGGTGCCGGTCGTGCTCTGGGCGGCGGTCGCCATCAGCGTGATCTCGGGCCTCGAGTACTTCGTTCGTCACGCCAACGTCTTCTTGCGCTCCGCGGGCGGTTCGGCCGACCGCGGCTGACGCTCCTTCCCTTCTGCTCGCTCGATCGAGGTCGCCATGCTCCGCCGTCTTCTCGAGTCCACCGCGTTGTTCGCGAGCCGTCGCCACCGGTGGGTCCTGGCCGTGACCGCGGTGCTCGTGGTGCTTTCCGGGTTGGCCCTGACCCGCTTGCGGTTCGATACCGACATCCTGAACCTGCTGCCGAAGAACGATCCGGTCGTTCAGCAGTTCGTTTCTGCGACCCAACGGTTCGGCGGTGTCGACTATCTGTTGGTGGCGATTCGGATTCCCGAGGGCGCGATCCCGGAGCCCTACGAGATGCTCGTGGATCGTCTCGGGGCGCGGCTCGAGAAGCTGCCCGAGATGAAGAAGGTCGACTACCGGATCGGCGACCCGGCCGAGATTCTCGAGACGGTGTTTCCCAAGGCGGTCCTCTTCCTCGACGCCGAGGGCTTGGCGCGGCTCGAGCAGCGGCTGTCGCAGTCCGGTCTCGAAGAGCGTGTCGGTGCCGTCGCGCGCACGCTCCAGTCGCCCCAGGGGGTGGCCTGGAAGGAGATCGTGAAGCTCGATCCCTTCGGTCTCGCGGAGATCTTCCTCGGGCGCATCGAGGCGGCGCGCGGCAATCTGGCAGTGGACTGGACGTCGGGTTACTACCTGTCGCGCGACCATCGTTTGCTGCTGCTGCTGGCGAATCCCGTCAAGCCGCCGCAGGACACCGACTTCGACGTCCAACTGGTGGCCGCGGTGGAGCGCGAGGTCGCGGCGGTGCGGGAGGAGTGGCCGGAGGTCGCAGGCGAGGAGGCACCGAGCCCAGTGATCGAGCTCGGCGGAACCTATCTGACGGCGCTGGACGACTACCGGCAGATCCGGCGGGACGTGGTCCTCAACGTCTTGTCCTCGACGTTCTTCGTCCTGCTGCTGTTCGTGCTCGCGTTTCGTCGCCTCGGTCCGCTGCTCTACGCCATCGTGCCGATCGCCTGCGGCCTGCTGTTCACGTTCGCCCTATCGGCGCTGGTTTTCGGCAGCGTGGCCTCGACCACGAGCGGAACGGCGGCGCTCTTGATCGGGCTGTCGATCGATTTCGTGATCGTGACCTACGGTCGTTTCGTCGAGGAGCGCCGTCGCGGGGTGCCGCTCGAGCCGGCGCTGGTCATCACCGCCGTGAGCACCGGACGCGGGGTGTTCTTCGGCGCGGCGACCACGGTCGCGACGTTTTTCGCCTTCGTCGTGACCGAGTTCCAGGGCCTGCGCCAGATGGGACTGCTGACCGGCCTGGGCATTCTGTTGTGCGGGGTCTCGGTGGCCTTCTTGCTTCCGGCGTTGATCACCTGGAGCGAAGCCCGGCACCGCCGGCGGGCGACGATGCCGAATCTCTTTCTGCACTCCTTCGGCACCGAGGGCATCATGCGGGCGGCCATGGCCCACCCCCGGCGCGCCTTGGCCCTGGGACTCGTGACGACGGCGGCCCTCGCCTATCCCGCGACGTGGTTGGAGTTCGAGGAGGGCATGGCGTCCTTGCGCGCCGCGGGGGCCAACCGGGGCATCGAGTTGGGCAAGGAGATCGCCCAACGGTTCTCGTCCGGCTTCGATTCGATGATGTTGGTCGCCCGCGGCCGG
>JANRLG010000098.1:0-7509 GCA_033762835.1 Thermoanaerobaculia bacterium | reverse complement strand
TGAACCCGGCTCACCTCAGCCCCAAGTACCCCCGGAAGTACTCGATCGTCGAGCCCAGGCCCTCGGCGAGGGTGACTTTCGGTTCCCAGTCGAGGCGGGTGCGGGCGCGGGTGATGTCGGGTTGGCGGACTTTGGGGTCGTCGACGGGGAGCGGTAGGAACTCGAGCTCGGAGGAGCTGCCGACGGCGTCGCGGATGGTCTCGGCGAACTGCTTGATGGTCATCTCGTGGGGATTGCCGATGTTCACCGGCACGTCGCAGTCCGAGAACATCAAGCGCGAAATCCCCTCGACCAAGTCCGAGACGTAACAGAACGACCGCGTCTGGCTGCCGTCGCCGAAAATCGTCAGGGGTTTGCCAAGCAGAGCCTGCTGGATGAACGCCGGCACCACGCGGCCATCGTTCGGCCGCATGCGCGGGCCGTAGGTGTTGAAGATGCGCACGATGCGCACTTCCACCCCGTGCACCCGGTGGTAGGCCATGGTGATCGCCTCGGCGAAGCGTTTGGCTTCGTCGTAGACGCCGCGTGGGCCGATCGGGTTGACGTTCCCCCAATACTCCTCGTGCTGCGGGTGGATCAACGGATCGCCGTAGATCTCCGAGGTCGAAGCGAGCAACAGCCGAGCATTCTTGGCCTTGGCGAGGCCGAGTAGGTTGTGGGTGCCGAGCGACCCCACCTTGAGCGTCTGGATCGGCAGCTCGAGGTAGTCGATGGGCGAGGCCGGCGACGCGAAGTGCAGGATGTAGTCGACCGGCTCGTCGAGAAAGATCGGGTTCGAGACGTCGTGGTGGACGTAACGAAAGTCGTCGCGGCTCTCGAGGTGCGCGATGTTCTCGCGCTTGCCGGTGATCAGATTGTCGACCGCGATGACGCGGTGGCCGAAGCCCAGGAACTTCTCGCACAGGTGCGAGCCCAAGAATCCGGCGCCGCCGGTGACGACGGTGGTGGTCACGACTGCGGCACTCCCGGCACCCGGCCGACCGACGTGTAGTGGAAACCGGCGGCGGCCATCTTCTTGGGGTCGTAGAGGTTACGCAGGTCGACCACGATCGGAGCGGTGAGTTTCGCGCGGATCCGGTCCCACTCGAGACTGCGGAACTGGTTCCACTCGGTAGCGATCACGATACCGTCGGCGCCGTCGATGGCTTCATCGACACCGCCGACCATCTCGACGCCGGGAAGATCCGGCCGGGCGGCTTCCATAGCCGCCGGGTCGTAGGCGCGCACACGCGCGCCGCCCGCGAGCAGGCCGAGCGCCACCGGGATGGCCGGTGACTCGCGCATGTCGTCGGTGTTGGGTTTGAAGGCCAAGCCGAGCAGGGCGATCGTCTTGCCCGCCACGCTGCCGCCGAAGGCCGCTTCGATCTTGCCGACCATGCGGGCCTTGGTGGCCTCGTTGACGTCGAGCACGGCCTCGATGATCTTGAACTCGAGACCGCAGTCGCGGGCGATCTGAGCCACCGCGCGGGTGTCCTTGGGGAAGCACGAGCCGCCGAAACCCGGGCCGGGGTGGAGGAATTTGGGGCCGATGCGGTTGTCGAGGCCCATGCCGCGGGAGACCGTCTCGACATCCGCGCCGAGGGCCTCGCAGAGGGTGGCGATCTCGTTGATGAAGGAGATCTTCGTGGCCAGAAAGCCGTTCGAGGCGTATTTGATGAGCTCGGCGGTCTCGACATCCGTGACCACGAAGGGCACGCCCGCGGCCTTGAGCGGGGCGTAGATGTCCATCATGACCTCGGCGGCGCGCGGGTCCCGGGTGCCGATGACGACACGGTCCGGCTGCATGAAGTCCTCGATCGCCGATCCCTCGCGCAGGAACTCGGGGTTCGAGACCACGGCGAAGTCGTGGGGGCCGCCGTGGACCTCGCGGATGATCGCTTCGACCATACGGCCGGTGCCGGTGGGCACGGTGGACTTGGTGATCACCACTTTGTAACCGTTCAGGTGCTGGCCGATCGACTCGGCGACTTGGCGGATGAACGTCAGATCCGCGCTGCCGTCCGGCCGCGGCGGCGTACCGACGGCGATGAACACCGCTTGCGCCTCTTCGATCGCGGGGCCGAGCTCGGTCGTGAACCGCAGCCGGCCTTCCCGCATGTTCTTGGCCACGATGGCGTCGAGACCGGGCTCGTAGATCGGGATCTGCCCGGCGAGCAGTTTCTCGACTTTGGCGGCGTCCTTGTCGACGCCCGTGACGGTCATGCCGAAATCAGCCAGGCAGGCGCCGGTGACGAGCCCGACGTATCCGCTGCCGACGACACAAATTCTCATGCTTGAGCTCCAGAATGGGGAATCAGCTGGCGGCCTGGCGGCGGTCCTCGCGGTACCAGGCCACGAATCGCCGCAGACCCTCGCGGATACCGACTTGGGGGGCGTAACCGAGCAGGCGCCCGGCCTTCTCGACATCGGCGTAGGTGATCGGCACGTCGCCGGGCTGCGCGGGAAGATAGTCGATGCGGGGTTCGACGGCAAGCTCGGCGGCCAGCCAGTGGACCAGGTCTTTGAGTTCCGTCGTCTCGGCGCCGCCCAGGTTGAAGATCTCGAAGCCGGGGGCGAGATCGAGAGCCGCCACGATGCCGGCTACGATGTCCGAGACGTAGGTGTAGTCCCGGCGGGTCGAGCCGTCGCCGTAGAGTGGCACGGCCTGGCCGCGAGCCAGCAAGTCGGTGAACTTGTGGATCGCCATCTCGGGCCGTTGGGCTGGGCCGTAAACGGTGAAGAAGCGCAGGCACGAGGTCTTCAACCCATACAGATGGTGGTAGTTGAAGCACAGCAGCTCGCCCGCCCGCTTGGTCGTGGCGTAGGGGCTGATGGGCAACTCCACCGGGTCGGTCTCGGCGAAGGGGATCTTCTCGTTGATGCCGTAAACCGACGACGACGAGCCGAACGTGAAGACCTCGGGGCCATGGCGCCGGGCCGCCTCGAGCAAACGCAGGGTGCCGATGCAATTGACGTCTTCGTAGAGGATGGGCTCGGCCAACGATGGCCGGACCCCGGCGCGGGCGGCGAGGTGTACCACGGCGTCGAAGCGGCCGTCCCGGAATAAGCCGTCCACGAGCTCGGCGTCGCGGATGTCGCCCTCGACCAGGCGGTAGGCGTCACGTTCGTCGCCGGCCAGGAACGGCGCGACGTTCCGCCGCTTCAGGGCCGGGTCGTAGTAATCGTTGAAGTCGTCGAGCACGGTGACGCGGTCGCCCCGGTCGAGCAGCCTGCGGGTCAAATGGGAGCCGATGAACCCGGCTCCACCGGTCAGAAGGATGTGTCGGGAACTCATGGACGTGGCGGCTCGGGCTCCGTGGCTTCCTGCTGGATTTCCTGCTCGACTTCCAGGTGACGCTTCTCGATGCCCTTCTTCTGGCGGTTGCGCAAAAGCCAGCGCAGCAGGCGGGATTCGTCGACGCCCACGATGATATCTTCGATCGCCTCGTACACCGCAGGATCGTCGAGCAATCGCGCCACCGTGCCGTCGCCTTCGACGGCCTTCTCGGTCAGCGTGTTGATGCGCCGCAGGATCTGCTCGAGCTCGCGAGAGATGTCGTCCTTGAAGCGCTCGTCGCGCATCAGCTTGCCGAGTAGGCCTTTACCGGCAGACAGGTCTTGGCTCAGGGTCGCGAGGTCGCCCGAAACCCGAGCCAGGTTGTCGAGGGTGGTGTCGAGCTTGCGGCGAGCCTCGGGGTCGTCGATCGCCGCCTTCAACAAACCGTCGCCGGTCTCCGCCTTCGCAAGCAGCGCCTCGATGCGCGCCACCGAATCCGCGACCCGCTGGCCCAACTCGCGGTCGTGCAGCAGCCGCGGCAGGGCACCGTCGCCCTTCTCGAGGGCCGTTGCCACGCGTTCGACGCTGCGCAGGGCATCCTCGGCGGCGGTGGTCAATCGCGCGCCGCTTTCCGAGTCCATCGTCAAGTCGCCGAGCAGGCCTTCACCCGCCTCGGTGCGCTTCAGGATCGTCTTCATGGACTCGGAGATCTGGGCGACGTTGTCCATCACCCCTTCCCCCGAAGCCAAGAGGCGTTCGACGTCGGTCATCGGGGCGGTCGGGATGGTGCCGCCGGGAGGGAGGATGGTGGCCCCCGGAGATCCCACGGAGAGGTCCAGGTACTTGTCACCGAGCAGTCCCAAGGTCTTGATGCGGGCCTTCGAGTCCTCGCGAATGCGTTCGGCGAAGCGGCGGTCGACTTCGATCGTGACCAGGATGTCGGTGGCCGCGGGGTCGGTCGAGAGGAAGACGTCTTCGACGCGGCCCACGCGCACGCCGTTCAGCTCGACCGGGCTGCCCTGGTTGATGCCCGAGGCCGAGGTGAAGCGGATCTCGTAGTGGTTCTTGCGCGCGAAGACTTGGCTGCGCTGGCCGAGCACGAGCACGGCGGCCGCCACGATGCCGAGCGCCAGGAGCACCGACAGGCCGACTCGCCAGGGATTCGCCTCACGCCGCATCGATCACCTCGTCATCCCCTTCTCGCCCGGCCAAGAAACCCTCGAGCACCGGGTCCGGGCTGGCGTCGGCTTCAGCCCAAGAACCCAGGAAGCGGAAGCGGCCGCGGTCGAGAAACGCCACCCGGTCCCCAGCCGCCCGCGCCAACGGCAAGTCGTGGGTGACCACCACGGTCGTCACGCCGAGCTGATCGTGGGTGTCGCGGATCAGCCGCGCAATGGTCGCCGAGGTCACCGGATCGAGCCCGGTCGTCGGTTCGTCGAACAACACCACCTCGGGCTCGAGGGCGATCGAGCGGGCCAGGGCCACCCGCTTGCGCATGCCGCCCGACAACGCCGAGGGCATCTTGTCCTCGACTCCCGCGAGGCGCACGCGGTCGAGGGTGGCCGCCACCCGTTGCGCGATCTCTTCGGGGGTCTTCTTGGTGTGCTCCCGCAGGGGGAAGGCGATGTTGTCGAACACGTTCATCGAGTCGAACAACGCACCGCTTTGGAACAACATGGCGATGCGGCGCCGGTAGGGCACCAGTTCGTCCTCGGACAAGTCCGAGAGCACCACCCCGTCGAAGCTCACGGTGCCGGCGTCCGGCGGCTCGAGGCCGTTCAGCTGGCGCAAGGTCACGCTCTTGCCCGAACCCGAGCGCCCGAGGATGACCAGGCACTCGCCGCGGGCGATGTCCAGATCGATACCGTCGAGCACGGTGCGGCCCCCGTAACGTTTGACCAAGCCGCAGATGCGGAAGAGGGGTTCTGACGTCACGGCTTCAGGCGATCAAGATGAACAATTTGGTCAGGAAGAAGTCCGACACCAGGATCAGGATGGAGGCCTGGACCACCGTATCCGTCGTCGCGCGGCCCACGCCGTCGGCGCCTCCCGTGACCCGCAGGCCATTGTAGCAGCCGACCAAAGCGATGAAGTACGCGAACGCCAAGGACTTGCCGAGGCAGGAGATCACGTCGTTGAAGGTGAGCGTGGTCAGCACGTCGTTCAGGTAAAAGCTGCCCGAGATGTTGAGTTGGGTGGCCGCGATGAACAAGCCCCCGAGAATGCCCAGGACGTTGCCCAACACCGCCAAGGTCGGCAGCATGACCAGGGTGGCCGCCATCTTCGGCACCACGAGCTTGGCCACCGGGTCCGCCGCCATCGAACGCATCGCGTCGATCTGCTCGGTCACTTTCATCGTGCCGAGCTCGGCGGTCATGCCCGCGCCCACCCGGCCGCCGACGATGAGCGCCACCAGCACCGGTCCGAGCTCGCGCACCAGGGACTTCGACACCACGGCGCCGATGTAGTACTTCACGCCGATGTCGGGCAGGCTGTAAGCCGTTTGCAGGGCGAGTACCATCCCCGTGAAAACGGTGGTGATCGAGGCCACCCCGAGCGAGCGAACGCCGATCAACTCGGCTTGCCGGAACCACTCGCGCCACTCCCAGGGGTGGCGCACGAAGGCGCGGGCGATGTGAGCGGTCAACTGGGCCAGCTCCCCAGCGCGGACCACGAAGGCGCGAGCGGGGGAGAGTGGGTTCATGCCCGGAGCGGTACCCAGGTGGCGGCGTGGAAGACCGAGAAGGCCAGATCGGCGATCGCCAACGGCCACAAACCCGCCCACTCGGGCCGCGCGGAGGCCGCCAGAGCGAGGGCCACGAAACCCAGAAAGCGGCCCCCGATCGCCACCACCACGATCGCGCTGTACCGCCGCGGGTCTTGCGCCGCGGCCAAGTACAACGTGCCAAGCATGACCAGGAAGACGGCGATCAACCAGAGATAGAAGGCCTCGCTCGGTAGCGGCACGCGGAAGGTTCGCGATGTCCACTCGGGCAGAAACGTCATCAGCGCCGCGAAACCGAAGTCGTACAAAGCACCGACGATGAGGCCTAGGCGCAAGAACGTCACGAGATGGAATCGGCGGGCGAGCGGGGACTGGGTTTTCATCAAGTGAGGATCGTAGCGTGGTTTCGGGCCGGTTATGGGAAGGCCCGGAGGGCCGAAGGACCGGCAGCGACGAAGCGGTGAGGCCCGCTGGGCGTGAAGGCCAGTGCCCGGCCGTGACCGCCGAGGTCGTAAGGGCCGCTCTGCCAGAGGATTCCACGCCCCGGCCGGAACTGGACGACCCCGGAGCCTGGGCCGAGCAACCAAAGGTCGAGTCCGGACTCCACGATCGACGAAACGAGATACGGCCATGGCAGGCGCTGGGCCGGTCGCAAGTCGAGCCCGATCTGGCGATACTCGATAAGGGCCGTGCCGTCCCACGTCCAGAAGCTATGACGCTTTTCCGGTGGGCGGTCGAGGGACGTGGAGATCAGCTCGAACGGCCCCACCAGTTTTTGGATGAGTCGGCGGGTTCGGCCGTCGACGACCAGCAATCGCCGCTGAGTTTTTCGGGAGCCACCGAGGACGAGAATCTCCGCCGTGCCGTCCCCAGTGAGGTCGACGAGCTCCAAACCCGTTTGTTCCGTCTGGGGAGTGTCGAACGACGTCTCCGGTAGCGACCACTCGAAAGCTCCGGTCCGGCCATCGAACACGGAGAGGAAGTACCCCTTGCCGACTACCTCGAGATGACCGTCGCCATCGATGTCTCCGACTTCCGCGTCGGTGAAGGAGTCGCAGGCGTCTGCCTGCCAAACCGTCTCCATCGCACTGGCGGACAGCTCGACTGCAAGCAGAGAAGGCTGACACGTCGAGGAACCGCCGGCGATCAAGATCTCGTTCCGGCCGTCGCCGTCGATGTCGCGGGAGCGTAACGAATGGACTCCCAAGGGCAGCTCGATGGGGCCCGAACGCCAAGCGTAAGTCTTGCCGTCGTAAGCCAGGAGGTAGGGACCGAGATTGCCGGTCGCCGTGGTTACCCACTCGCCGTCGCCGTCGCGGTCGAAGTCTCCCCAAACTGGACCGAGAAAATCTCCGTAGTTCTCGAAGGCCAGTTGGTGGTAGTCCTCTCCGACTCCGAAGGCGAGGCTTGGGAAATCCAGGGATCCGGAAGCGAAAACGTCGAGAGTGCCGTCGTGGTCGAGGTCGATGGTTTCTCCGAAATGAAGCACCGCGCCCGTGAGACCTACCTCCCACCAGGGCTCGCCAGT
>JANRLG010000097.1:0-4220 GCA_033762835.1 Thermoanaerobaculia bacterium | reverse complement strand
TTGTCGTCCGAAACGTCGTAGGCGATGACGTAGCGCATGAAGGAAGAGGGTAGCGCGAAACGGACCGGCGGGGGGCCGGAGGGTTCAGCCCGGGGCCAATCTCAAAGCCTTCACCGGCCCTTCGACCTACGACCACGTTATGCGTCCGAAAGTTGCTCGCAAACTCAAGAAGTCTCAAAGCCTTCACCGGCCCTTCGACCTACGACACGTGGGGTGCCGAAGCAGGCTCCCACGTCCATAGAAGTCTCAAAGCCTTCACCGGCCCTTCGACCTACGACCCTACCCCCTGTAACCCTCTGAAGTCAAAACCCCTTGCCCGGGGCTCCCCGGGGTACGCCTCGTTACCGCCCCCGCTCTTGCCGTTTTTGCCCTCATTTCAGCGACCGCTGTACCTGCAACCCCAATCCCAGAGGGGGTTTGCAACTCGCCCGGGGCTGACGAGGGGGGTTGAAATCGGGCCATTCTGCGCATCTCCTTGCTCCCGCTCGAGTTAAGCTCGATGCATAGAGGACTTCAAATCTATTCCCGCTCAGCCCCGGGGAATCCGGAGACCTCGACGGAATCGAGTGAAAGAACACCCTGGCGGCCCGGAGGCTTCCCTCCCTGAAGGAAATATTCGCCGAATATTCCCTTATTTCCGCAGCCGGAACGGCTCGTACCGCGCGACCTCACCCCGCACCAGCAGCCGAATCCGCCCGGCTTGCCTTGCCAGAATCTGCCAATACGCAAGCGGCTCGGCGCCTTCCTCGGGGATCAGCTTGGTGCTCCAGCGCTCCTCGAACCGCTCGATGAACTTCCGCCGCAGTGGCGCCGAGAGCCAGACGCCGCCCGTGCCGTCCTCGGCGTCGGTGAAGTCGTCGAGACTGGCCTCCCGCCGCCGGATCAGGTGCCATACGAGCGCATCCACGGCCGAGCGAAACTCTTCCTGAAGGTCGCTCGCGAGCGCGTGATGCCGCCCCCGCGACTTGTGAAAGAGCCCGATCTGCGGATGGAGCCCGGCGGCCACTAGCGCCGTCGAGGCGTGGTGGTGAAGCAACGTGTAGCCGTAGGAAAGCAGGGCGTTCACCAGGTCCGGTGGTGGCTGGGTGGCCCGGTTGCGGAAGTTCCACTCCGCGGGCAGGCTCTCGGCCAACGCTCCGAAGTAGACCGCCGCGCCGCGCCCCTTGAGCCCGTGGAGCGTCGACAGCTCCGTCTTGTTGAGGGCATCCCTCGCGAGCTCGCGCAGCTCCTCGGCGACGTCCGAATGCCGCTGCCAGCGCAGCCGCACGGCCAGGCGCGCCGAGTTCTCGAGCTTGGCAGCTACCACTTCTCGCGCGAAGCGCACGTTGGCCTCGTCGTCGGCCGCGAGCTGGGCCTGAGATAACCACAACGTCCAGTCCGGGGCATGGGGCGCCACCGTGGCGCGCAGCTTGCCGCCGGGGGAAAGCAGGTAGGTTGGCACCCGGTGCTTGGCGAGCGCCAGAAGCGCCGGCACCGTGGCCCGGGACCGACCCACCAGGACAACGTGGGATAACCCGGCGAGCGGCACTTCTTCGCCCTCGCCTTCCTCCCGCGCCACTACCAACCGCTCGCCGTCCACCTTGAGCGCGGCGTCCCAGCGGGTGACGTAGAGCGGCCGGCGCTCGGCGATCTCGAGATCCGGAGGCGCAGCGAGCGGGATGATCTCGACCTCGCCGCCCTGGGACTCGCGGCCGGCCACGAGCTGCCGGAGGCGCGCGAAGGGCACCTGGGCGAGCCACGAGGCGGCGGGTACGGCCTCGGGCGCGAGGGGAGCCGGCACCGGCTCGGCCTTTGGCGGCTCGAGTACGAGCGAGCGGCAGAAGAGATAGCCGAGATAGGTGAGGCCGTCCTCGAGCGAACGGATCTTCGTCTTCTCCGGGTGCAGCTCGAGCCCAAGCCCCGCAAGCGCCTCCCGCGCCGCGGCCTGAGCGCGCTTCGCTTCGTCGAAATCCCGCGCGAGAATCACGAAATCGTCCGCGAAGCGCACCAGCCGGTAGCCTTGCCCCAGGATTTCCTCGTCGAACTCGTCGAGGTACAAATTCGCCAGGAGCGGCGAGATCGGTGACCCCTGGGGTACTCCGCGGTCCCGTTCGAGGCGCCTGCCGTCGAAGAGGACCGGGGCGTGGAGCCAGGCATCGATCAGCTCGACGAGCGGCTCGAAGGGGTAGAGCGCTCGCAACTTGCCGAGCAGGCGGTCGAGATCGACGGAATCGAAGAAGGCGGCGATGTCGGCGTCGAGCACCGTGCGGTAGCCGTCTTCGTAGGCTTTCTGAATCGCCCGAGCGGCGCCGGAGCGGGAGAAACCCTTGCGGTAGGCGTAGGAGCAGTCCTCGAGCAGGGTGTCGATGCCGGGGGCGAGGGTTTGGCCGGCGGCGCGTTGGGCCACGCGGTCGCGCACAGTGGGCACGGCGAGGGGCCTGAGCTTGCCGTCCGGCCGCTCGAGCACGAAGCCTTGGAGCGGCGGTGGTTGGTAGGTGCCGGCGAGGAGCTCGGCGGAGAGGGCCTCGAGCGCTGGGTCCCCGGCATCCGCCAGCTCTTCGGGAGTCACACCGTCTCCGCCCGCGGCGTCGGACCGGGAGCGCAGGTGCTCGAGCGCGGCTTCGAGGGCCGCGGGCTCCGCGGCGCGTTCGAGCAGCGACCGCGCGGGCAGGTACAGCTCGGCGCTCGCCGGCAGCGTCTCCTCGATCGAATAACGCCCGAGGCCATACCCGGTGGACGCCCCGGCGTGGAGGAACCGGCCGAGGGCGAGGAGACGGTGCCACTCGGGCGACAGCCCGGCGAGCTCCACCGTGCCGAGCACACCACCCAAGGTCATCCGGTCCGGCCGGCCGGAGCGCGCCTCCGGTCGTCCCTTGAGCGGCAAGTCGATCCACAGCAGCGACCGCGGCGTGGCCGACGCTCCGGCCGGAATCGCCGGCAGCTCCTCGCGGTAGGGAAAGCGACCGGTGGCCAGGAAGCCGAGTCGCTGCCCGAGCCGCTCGAGGAACAACTCGGCCGGAAAGCCGTCCGTCCCGACGACTCCGCCGTCCTGCGGCAACTTGAGCCGCAGCGGCGAGAGAAACCGCACCGTGATCGACTCCCGCCGCGAAGCCGCCATCGCCGCAGCCTCGATCTCGCCCTCCGAAACCTCTGGCAGCTCGTCCGCCGCCTCGAGAACGAAGTTCCCACCCAACGTCACCGGCGCCCCCGAGCCAGCCGCGCGAGCGCCACCCACCTCCGCCAAGCCCGCGGTCAACCGCGGCACCAGCGCCCGCGAGTCCCCCACGAGCGTCAGCCCCAGGTGGTAGGCGTCGCCACTTTCGAACAACACCCGCCCCGACTCCGGGCAAAACGGAATCACCGTCTCCGGCAAGTGCTCGCCAAGCGCCCGTGCCAGCAGGCCATGAATCACCCCGCCGTGGAGAAAGTGAAACCGGGCGGTGGCCGTGAAGCGGAGGCGGATTCGGAGGCGGAGGAGGGAGGCGGGAGCAAGCGCTGCAGGGATCACGAGAAGAAGCTTACGACAGCAGGGTGAGGCGAGGCGGAGATCGGCGTCGATGTCGGCCGCTTCCTCGGTCAGGACAAGGCCAAGAACGCGGCGACCTCGTCGGCGAGAAAGGTCTCAACTTCGCGCGCCCGGTCGCGAAGAAGGCCTTCGATGCGAACGGTTGGACAGTTACCGACCCGAAGCCAAACGATCTTCGGCGGGAAGCCGAGGGCGAAGCTCCGCTGGTGAAAGTCGCTGTCCTTCGAGACGATCGCGAGACTCTCCGCAAGAGCGAACCGCCAGATCTCCGGGTCGGAAGCGCGCTCGAGCCCATGGCTTCGGACATGCGAAAGCCCCGGGTACACGTCACCGAGAAGCTGGCTCAGGCGCGGAGAGAGGTTCTGATCGAGGAGAAGGCGCGGCAGCGGCGCAACGCTCATGCCGCGGGAACGGTCATCAACCGGCGTTCGCGGTCGGCGGCGAAGGCGAGGCAGGCGCGGAGGTCTTCTTCGGTCAGGTCGGGAAAGTCGGCCAAGACCTCAGCGGGGGTCATTCCCGACGCCAGGTAGTCCAGCACATCGTAGACCGTGATGCGCAGCCCGCGGATGCAGGGCTTACCGCCGCGCTTGTCGGGCTCGAGGGTGATGATCTTCGAGTAATCCACGACCGAGAGGATAAAGAGCAGGGACTGGGGTGGTCAAGCCGAGCGGACGTGCGGAGGGCGTTGTCTCAAAGCGTTTACCGGCCCTTCGAC
>JANRLG010000096.1:0-2905 GCA_033762835.1 Thermoanaerobaculia bacterium | reverse complement strand
TGAGGGTGTCGTCGAGGTCGCCGCCGTACTGGCGCTCGCTCGTGGCCTGGCCGTGGACATCCGGAATCCATTCGGTCAGGAGGTCCTTCGACTGCGGCGTCGTGCCGGCCAACGTCCGGATACGGCGCAAGAACCCCGTGGCCGGGTCGAAGCAGGCTTGCTGGACAACCGTCGAGATGCCTTCCGTCGTGCGCCGCTCGATGTACGTGTCGAGCACCCAGGGCGAACCGAGTGGCGGCGTCGTGGTGCTGGAGCTACCCGGATTCCAGTTCGTGAACGTCGTCGCCGTGTCCGCCTGCCCGAAGTTGCCGCCGGTCGTCTCCGTCCGGTAGTGGCCGAGGCCGTCGAACCCCGAGCGGGCGACGTCCGCGTACCGGTAGGTCACCGGCGTGGTGTTCGGGTTTTCGATGTCGTCGAGGTACCGCGTGCGCTCGCCGACGAGGCGGCGGTTGCTGTTTGGGCAGTCGGGATCTTCGACGAGTCCGCAGTCGGTAGCGGAGTCCCGCTCGAACGTGACGTACTGCTCGCGTTTGGCAACGCAGTTCGTGCCGTCGTCGGCGCAGTCGTAGATGACGGAGGACAGCAGACGGCCGCCCTGGGCGGGCTGATGTCGGGTGAAGGGCAAGCCGATGTCCCGCTGGTCGTAGACCGTCGGGAAGTTGTTGAAGTCGGCCCCTGGAAACACGGAGAAGTAGTGCTTCTCCTGGTCCTTGAGCGGAGTGACGACGGTGACCGCCAGCTCTTCGGAGGGAGGTGTATACAGTCGGCCCGTCGAGCAGCGCTGAGTGCTTGTCGCAACGGGCGGCGTCGAAAGCGCACTCGAGTAGACGAAGGTTCCTTCGAGCACCGTGGCGGAGTTGAAGATTCGGCGCTCGCCCACCCCCGCCGAGTGCGCCTGGTACTGCCGCTGGCTACATCCGCCGAGAGGTAGGACGACCCCGCGCCAGGTGTACTCCGTCTTGCCGCCCGTGGGGTAGCCGACACTCGCGATCACGCCCCGCGCGTGGCAGCTGTTCGTCCCCAGGTTGCTGTTGAGGTAATAGCTGAAGCTCCATTGCGAGTCGTCGGGTTGGACGATGCTGGTCAGAAACGACGTCGTGACCGAAGTCGAGGCGGGGTCGCTGTTGGAACAGGCTGGGGTCAGCGTGTTCAGGGCGTAGTTGAAGGTCCAGGTGGCGGTCCGAGCGAGGCCCGCGGCGTCGGGTGGGCTAGTTAGCCGAACCTGCCAAACGCGCCGGCTGTAAGTGCCCTGGGCAACCGACTGGAACTCCACTACCTGTGTGCGGTTGTGTCGGTCCCTTAGGACCCAAAGATTGGGGTCCGGATACGTGACCTCGATGTCGTCGATCGACGCCGGCTCGCCCGAGAGGGGGCTCGAGCGGTCTCCCATCGCCTTGACGCGCCACTCCCCCGTGGCCGTACCCGGCTCGAACAGGTGCCGCTCACCGCTCGGAAATTCGAGCACCTTGGCGGTGGCGTTGAGGTGCCGAAGCCGCAGGTACGAGCTGTCTCGGGTGTAGCAAGTCCCAGTGTTGCAGGTGCTCGAGGCGGTCGTGTGGAGGTCGCCGTAGAACGAATGAGTCCCGCCGCTGGCGTCGAGGTACAGCCAGCTACCGGAGTCGTTGGTGTCGTGAGCGGGAGAGATGAGCTGGCCGAGGCTCAACGACCATCCCATGCCGGCATTCGACAGCCGATTCGGCAGCGCACGGACCACGGTGTCGTCGCCGACTGGAAGGCCCAGCTCTTCGTGATCCCAGGCTTTTGAGTTGTAGGTCAGTCGCAGGCCGTAGGAGAACGAAGGGGTGATCGGATAGCTGGGGCCGATGGGGACATCGAGAGCGAGGTTCCCGTTCATGGGGTTGATGGTGTCGACTTCTGACACCTTGTAGGCCTTGGCTGGATCAAACCCACGCTCGAAGCTGGGATGTTGCTGACCCCAGAGAGCGCCCGGGAAGCTTACGACCAGGGTAGCGAGCAGGAACTTCCTCACGGCGCACCTCCCACGATCTCGAAGACGTAGGTCATGGTGTCCGAGTCGATCTCGACGATGCGGTCTCCAGGCGACAGCTCCAACGGCGGCGGCGGGCCAGTCGCAACCGCTTGCAACTCCGCCAGGCCCGTCACGATGGTGCGATTGCCTCCACCGTCCTCGTCCGCGGTCGAGCCGTCCGTGAGCGTGGCCACCCAGGCGCCGACCGTGGGTCGAACCACGAGCACGTGAGAACGCATGGCGTTCGCACCGATTCGAGTGAACGCCCCTTCGACCGACAGCGCGAGGTCGCCACCTGGACTGGTGACCAACGGGTAGCCCTCGGGGGTTACCGTAGACACCACACCCGTGGACAGCTCGGCCACGACCCAAATCGAACGTTGGGTGATGGGCTGCTCGAGCTCGATGCGGATGGCGCCATCGAGATCTAAGTCGCGCTCGCGCCCTTCGCGCCGAACGACCGCCGAGACATAGCCAAACGGCTCCCGCGACACCGAGAAGTAGACGACTTCGCTCCCGGGCGTGAGTCCGGTGATCACCACGGCCTGGGATTCGAGAGCTACTGCGGGCGCGGCATGGGCGGGGATCGAAAAAACGGAGGCGAGAAAGGCGGCAGCAAGAATCGGGTTTCGCGCTCTCATGGTAGAGCCAGAGTGCGAGAACAGTGCCCGAGGGGGACGGTGGCCCCGCCCGCGCCCCCTTCGCCGTCCCAGATTGTTCCGCCCAGGGATCACAGAAGCCGAAGCCAGCAAAAACAGCTCCGTCCGATCACGACCCCGCCAAACGAAGCCACCCTTTCTAGAACGCGCCCCTCCCGGGGCATTTGGGATTCGAGGAGGAAGCCATGCGTCGTCTTGGTCTCGTGGTGCTCGTGCTCGCGCTCGGGGTGACTGTTCCCGTTTCCGCGGCTGATGG
>JANRLG010000095.1:0-33033 GCA_033762835.1 Thermoanaerobaculia bacterium | reverse complement strand
ATGACGACGACGACGACAACTGAGCTCGTCGCCTGAAGGCTTCGACGTCTCCTCTGGGGCGGGTCATGGGACCCGCCCTTCTCGTTTGGCCGCCGTCGGCCGAACTGAAGTTCGACCGCTACCTCAAGAGAATCAACGACTTATGGGGTAGCGGCCGGCCTTTAGGCCGGCCGTCGAGCGGCTTCACTTCCCCCGCCGTCTTAACCTTCCATTCATAGACGACTCGCTATCTTCTGGGGCATGCCGATCCCCTCCGCCCTCGACCGACTTTCGACCCCCGACGATGCGGCACGGTCTTCACGAACCATTCATGGTCCGTTGGCTACAGTCCCCGTCATCGTTCGGAACGGCCCGAGTTGCTGATTTCGGATCGCGAACAAGGAGACCAAGATGTCCGAGAAGACGCAGAACAAACCCAAGGTCAAGGTCGTCGCTTTCGTGGCTTCGAGCCTCGTCCTCGGCGCCCTGGGAGCCGGCCTGTCCGTGCCCCAGGTCAACGCCGCGGCCCCCAAGGCCTCGACCCTCGAGTGCACCGACGTGCTCACCGCTGAGCTCACTCGCCTGCAACTCCAGACCACCCGCGGCACCCGTGCCCTGCGGGAGACCGCCGGCCACGAGCCGATCATCTACTTGATCGCGGCCCATGCCAGCATGACCCCGGAAGAGGTCCGCTCGACCGGCCAGCCGCTCCAGGTCATCGCCGCCGAGGCCATGGCCGCCACCATCACCGGCAAGAGCCTCGCCGAGGTCCGTAACCTCGTCAGCCGCGGGCAGTCGGTGGAATCGATCATCGCCCGCTCGGGCGTCGATCCCCAGCGCGCCTTGTTCCGCACCAACCTGCTGACGTCCTCCATCAACCAGTACACCGCCCAGTTCAAGGCCGGTGTCGTCGACAGCGACGGCGACGGCACGCCGAACCTCATGGATAGCGACGTCGATGGCGACGGCATCGCGAACCGCCGCGACTCGGATGTCGACGGCGACCGCATCGCCAACGGCGTCGATACCGACGTCGACGGCGACGGCATCCTGAACGTCAACGACGACGACGTCGATGGTGACCGCATCGTCAACGTCGACGACTCCGACATCGACGGCGACGGCCTCGCCAACTCGAGCGATTCCGACGCCGATGGCGATGGCATCCCGAACGACGGCGACAGCTTCGCTTTGTCTCCGGGCGCTCCCGCTTGGGCCGGCGACCTCGGTGCCGGCGACGACTCCGGCAGCGGGGACGACGACGATGACGATGATGATGACGATGATGATGACGATGACGACGACGATGACGACGACGATGACGATGACGATGACGATGACGGTGGCGGTACCGGCGACGACGACGATGATGACGACGATGACGATGACGACGGCGGCGGCACGGGTGGCGGCTCCGGCGACGACGACGATGACGACGATGACGATGACGATGACGACGACGGTGGCGGTGGCGGTACCGGCGATGACGATGACGACGACGATGATGACGACGACGGCGGCGGCACCGGTGGCGGCACCGGTGACGACGACGACGACGATGACGACGACGGCGGCGTAGGCACCGGCGATGACGATGACGATGACGATGATGACGACGACGACGGCGGCGGCACGGGTGGCGGTACCGGTGACGACGATGACGACGATGACGATGACGATGACGATGACGACGATGACGACGACGACGTCTGACCTCGTCGCCTGACGGCTTCGACATCCCTTCGAGGGCGGGTCACGGGACCCGCCCTTGTTGCGTTTGAAGCGATTGGCCGACACGGAGGTCGGCCGATTCCGTGCGAAGGGGTCAGATCGCCGACAGAATCGCTCGAGCCGCCTCGAGCTCATCCTCCACGACCGTGTGCCCAAGTCCGGGATAGATCCGCAAATCCACCACCGCCCCGGCAAGCTCGAGCACCCGGGCGGACTCCTCGGCCCGCTCCCGCGGCACGTGGGGATCGCGATCACTCGTTCCGATGAATACCGGCGTGCCCGCGAGCGAAGCGGGAGCCCGCCACACCGTGCCCGGCGGGCCGATCAACCCACCGGTGAAGGCGATCACGCCGGCATATCGGCGGGGCCGCCGTAGGGCCGACTCGAGAGCGAGACAAGCGCCCTGGGAGAAACCCAGCAACGCCGTCTTTTCTGCCGGCAGACCCAGTTCTTCGAGCTCGTCGAGCAGGCCCGAAACGAGGGCCAGAGCTGACGACAGGCTCGGCTCATTGGCCGCCAGCGGAGCGAGAAAGCGCTGCGGGTACCACGTGAAGCCCGCGGCCTGGGGCGCCCAGAACGTCAGGTCGGACTGGGCGAGCTCGGGAACCAAGGTGAGGATGTCGGCGGAGGTCGCGCCGCGACCGTGCAACATGACCACCGCGCCACGCGCGCGCCGCGGCTGCGCGCCGACGACCATGACCGGCCGGCCTCCGTGGGGAGGCGGCACATTCGGCACGGGTGAAACCAGCTCCATCATGACCGTTCTAGACAACCAGAGTTTCGAAGAAATTTCGGCCCCTGGCAAGCCACCGGCGAATCACGGCGAAAATCGCTCCCCGAGCCGCCCGAGCTCCCGGTTCAGGGCCGCGATCGCGCCCTCGCCGTGAAGGGCCGCGACCCGGCTCCGCGCCACGGCGGCGCGCTGCCGAGCCTCGTCCGGAAAGTCGCAGACCTGCGCGAGCGCGGCCGAGATCGCCTCCGGATCGGACTCCCGCCAGGCCACCGTGGGCGGCAGACTGCCGCGCCACGCACCCAACCGCACCGCGCGCGCCGGGACCGGAAACCCGCTGGCCGCGTCCAGCCATTCGTCGAACGGGCTCGCCATGGGCGCCACCACCGGCACGCCGGCCTGGCCGGCCAAGGCGGCCGCGAACCCCAGACCCTCGGCCCGCGGCAACGTCAGCAGGGCGTCCGCGGCGGCGATCAGAGCCGGCGTACGCCGCGGATCGGGGGCCACGACCGCCGGCAGACCGGCCAGCTCCGTTTCGAGGCAGGCCAACCGGGCCGCCGAGGGAAACGCCCCGGTGGCCGAGAGACACAGGCCGACTCGCTCGGGTCGCGCTGCCGCGAGGCCGGCGAACGCCGCAAGCACTAGCGCCAACCCTTCGCGCTCCCCGTCCACCTCGGTACCGTCGAAAGGCACCACGAACACGACCCGGTCCGGCGCCTCGCCGAACCCGAGCTCCGCCCGCGGAGCCGGCTCCGGCGGCGGGCCGAGCCACGGCCGCACTACCCGCACCGCGACGTCCACCACCGGCGCCACCGCCGCCGCGAGCGCCGCGTTCGGCACCCACAGCTCGTCGAAAGGCACCGACCAGTAGGCCAAGTCCGGCGACAACCAGCCGTAATCCCAGCTCCACAACCCGATCAGCCCGCCGTCCGCGAAACGCGGCACGGGCACGCGGGAGAGCGTCTTGTGCACCGCATCGGCGGGACTGGCGACGAGCGTCAAACCGAAGGGAACCCCCGCGGCAGGCGAGCCGAGCCCGCCCACCTGCTGACCCCAGACGTCGTCGCCGACGTCCAGCTCCGCCACCGGCCAACCCACGCTCCGGGCGAGCTCGGCACAGCCCCGTGCCCAGAGTCCCGCGGCGCCGAACTCCGCCAGCGGGCCGATGACGTTCACCCCCCGCGGCCCGGGCAGGGGCGAATTCGCCAGGCGGGCTCCCCGGGACATGAAGTTGGGCGCGGCCTCGACGACCGGCTCGGGCTTCGCAGCCGCGGGCAGCGGCGGCAAGTGCAGGCGCGGCGGTGGTGTCGAGCGCGGGAAGAAGCGCGGCAAGCTGTCGGCGATCGGCAGCACGTAGTCCGGATGGAGACCGAGCTCCGCCGGCCCGTAGCGGCAGAACCACTGGGCGAAGGCGCGCTGATCGCGGCCCAGCGGGTCCGGAAAGGCGACTTCCAAGTCCGGCCGCGAGGCGTGGACGAGAAGTGCTAGGCGGGTCAGGAACGGCCGCGGTTGGGCCGTGCCGGGAACGGGATCATTCAGCCAGGGAGTCAGCGGCCCGAGAGTGCCGAGGTCGAGCTCGGCGAGCCGTTCGAGGGGCGGCTTGGTGCGCAGGTCGTCGTGCCCGACGGTGGTCAGCAGGCGCGCGAAGAAGGGCGGCCATGGAGGGCCGCCCCTACGGTCGTTTGCCGCCTCCCCTACCGCCGCCACCCACTCCCCGACCTCGCCCCCGAGGGGCGTCACCCGCCATTCCGCCGGCAGCTCGGGCCGCCCCGGTTCGTCGCTCTCGAGCCAGGCCCGAAACGCCTCGAGATCCCCGTCACCGGGATTCGGGAAGCGCCGCCGGAGGTCCGGACGGGACTCCCACAGGCAGAGGGCACCGCGGCTGACGACGCCCGCCGGAAAGGCCAGCCCTTGGGCCATGTAGTCGAAGAAGTTGTCGTCCCCCGTGCGCTCGAAAGGATCGGCGAAACGCCGGCCCTCGGGGTCGATCCGCGCGAGCACCCGCCGGGCGAAGGCGGGCACCGCGGGACCGTCGGGAGCGAAGCGCTCGTAGCCGTAGGGCTGCCGGCGCAGCTCGGCGTGCCCGGCCGCTTCGACCCGCCGCCGGTACTCGGCAAAGAGCGGGCGCACCGCCGGGACCTCCCCCGGAGCCAGCCGATCCTGATGCCGAGAAACCCGATCGAGATCCGTGAAATCCATCCCGCTGAAGTGGAAGAAGCCGATCGGCCGATCGTCGACGAGCCAGCGGCCACCCCGCCGGCTCACCTCCCGCTGCGGCAGATTCCAGTACGCCACGTTGTAGATCGGCTCCCGCAGGATCGCCACGTTCTCGACGTAGGCGGGCGCAAAGTCCATCCAGGCTTGATCGACGAACAATCCGCTCCAGGGCTCGTTGCGGCAGAAGCGGTGGAGCTTGTCCGCCCACCAGGTGAGAAAGCCCCGGGTCGAGTCGTCGAGCCGCAGGGCCACGAACCCCAGGTTGTAGACCCCGACCATGCGGATCTTCCGCTCGGAAGGGTTCCGGCGGTCGTCCAAGGGGCCGGTGACGTGTGGTGTCAGCGCCAGCGGGTGGTGGTCGAGAACCTCAGCGAGGCCGCCCAGCTGGTCGAGCACCAGGATGTCCGGGTCGAAATAGGCCACGCGGTCGAGCCCGAAGGCGTCCCGCAGGTGGTCGAGCAGCGCCGCCTTGACCGCGGTGTTCAGCTCGAGGACGTCGTAGCGGAAGGCGAAGTTGCGGAAGCCGGGAATCGGCAGCTCGTGAGCGAAGATCACCTGGGCCGGAAAGGCGTCGTAGTCGACCGCCGGGCTCGGCGTGTCGACGACACACAAGAAGACCGGCGCCCCGGGATGAAACTCGCGGTAGGACTCCGCCCACACCCGCGCCAAGGCGAGGTAGTTGTTCGAGGCGATCGTGACTGCCGGAAGTGCCGCGGCCACGATGGATCAACGCGCCTTGGGCAGGACCAGGAGCCGAATTCCTCCCCAGACACCTTCCCCAGCGACGGGGTTGGCTTCGACCGACACGAGCCCGGCGTCCGCGAGCTCGGGATGGCGCGCCACGAAATCGTCGATGGCCCGCTCGACTTGGTCGAAATGGGCGTCGTGGAAGGCCATCCGCCCTCCCGGCGCCATGTGCGGCAGCACCGCCTCGGCGTCGGCCAAGGCGCCCTCGTAACTGTGATCGCCATCGATCAGCGCGAACTCGAAGCCCCCGGGCACCGCCGCGGCCACCTGGCTCACGATTCCCGGCGAGGCGCCTTCGAACAGTGTCGCGCGGTGGGCGATGGCGCTCCAGACCGCGGGTGGAATGCGCGGCTGGGGGTCGACACAGAAGAGCTCGCCGAAGCCGTTGGCGTCCATGGCCTGGACCATGATCAGTGCCGAACCGCCACGGAACGTTCCGATCTCGAGCACCGTCTTGGGCTTGAGGCCGTAGATCAAAGAAAACATCGCGACGCGCTCGGGCAGCAGCATCTCTGCTTCGGCGCCGATGGCCGCCGCCACCCGCGCCGCGAGCTCCGCTGCCGGGCCGCCCGCGGGAGCCACCGGCGGTGGCGGTGCAGCGACCGGACGGTCGGCGCTCGCCAAGGCCGCGCTGAGCCGCTGGACCAGACCCTCGCGCTCGGCGCCGAGCTGGTCCACGGTGTCGACCAGGGCCTCGATCACCTTCGCCTGGCGATCGAAAGCCGAGGCCGTGAACCAGTGGAAGAGCTTCTTGACACCCACCAAGCGGCCGCCCAGGGGCGCCTGGCGAAATTGCACTTGCAGCTGCCGGACGCGATCGAGCCGCGCCTGGAAGGCCGCGCCCGCGGAACGGGTGCGGCTGCCCGCGAGCTCGGCGCGGATGGCGGCCAGCACGTCCTGTTTGGTCACCACGATGCTTCTCTCCTCACGGGCGGGCGCCCTTGGCGATCACCCGCCGATAAAACTCGGCAAAACCCCGAGCCATGGCCGTGTGCGTGAACTTCTCGAGCAGCCGTGCGCGGCCGGCGCGGCCCATGCGCTGGCGCAACGGGGCATCCGTCACCAGGCGGACGAGGGCCGCGGCCAAACGCTCTGGGTCCTCGGGCGGCACCAGGAAGCCGGTGTCTCCATCCACGATGATCTCGCGCGGCCCGCCCGCCGAACAGCCGATGACCGGCCGAGCATAGTTCATCGCTTCGAGATAGATGAGCCCGAAGCTCTCGTACAACGACGGCGCCACGAACAGGTCGCAGCCGCGATAGAGCTCGTCCAGCCGCTCCTCGGTGACGAAGCCGAGGAACTCGACGCGGCCGGCGAGCTTGCCGTGGCGTTTTTGAAACCACGTGGGGTAGTCCACGCCTTCGCGGGCGAAGAAGCCGTCGTGGCGCGAGTTGTCTTCGCCGGCGATGACGAAGCGGGCGCGCGGGGCCAACGCGAGAACCCGCGGAATGGCCGCGAACAGATCGTGGACGCCCTTGCGCCCTTCGAGGCGCCCGACGAAGAGCACCGTGACGTCCCCGCCGTCGTCGGCCCGCGGGGGCGGCACGTCGGCGTCCGGCGCCGGCTCGAGGCCGTAGAGCACGACCGCATGTTCGTTGCCTTCGCCGCGGTAGCCGTAGACCCGTTCCAGGGTCTCCGCGGTGGCGTGGGTGTTCGACACGACCCCCGCCGCCCGCACGAGCAAGTCCCCTTCGAGTTCCCCCAGAAGTGCCGCTTCGGGCGACGGCGCGGCATGCACGTCGGCGATCTGCTTCATGGCCGTCACTGCCCGCACGACCACCGGCAACTCGTCGGCCACGAGAGTCACGAGGCCATCGAGGTGCCACAGCGGGGTGTCGACGATGTCGAGCGCGTGGTCCTGGCGCAGGGCAGCGACCTCTTCGTACACCGCTTGGGAGTGGGCCAGCCAGTGGGTCAGGTTGGGGTACCCCGAGCTGGCGAAATCCTCGAAGCGGCCGAGGCCGAAGCCGTTGACCTCGCGCACGAAGACGCCGTCTTCCACCCGCACGCGGTGGCCATCCCCGCGGGTGATGACGTGGACCTCGTGGCCGAGTTGGGCGAGGCCGCGGGCGAGGGTGTGGGTGCTGCGCGCCACGCCGTGGGTGGATCGCGGCGGGTATTCGACCGACAGCAAGGCGATCGATAGAGGCTTCTCAGGCATGGGTAGCCACTCTCCTGGGCGCGGGAAGCCGAGGGGCGACACCGCCGGTAATTGCCGATCCGCCCGCGGAAACGGAGTCAAGGGAGCCGGCGGCGGACCAATCGGCCCCGGCAGATGGCGGCGCCCGGCCAGGCCCTGGGCGAAACCGTGCAAGACCGCCTGCCGCAACATCTTGCGCGCTTTCGGCTCGAGACCGTCGGGCAGGCAGCCCGCGGCGGCGAGGTCGGTCACCCGTTGTTCCATGGTCGAGACGTGGCGCAGGGCGCTCGCCACGCTACGCCCGTGCCCGAGCGCCGGGCCGCCGTTCTTGAGCGTGAAGTAGATCGTCGAGCGTAACCAGCTATACCAATTGAGATCGTAGGGGCTCTTGCCGCGGTTTCGGCCCGAGCCCGGCACGTGGTACACCGTGGCCCGCGGCGACTGCACCAGTCGGCGGCCGGCGCGACCGAAGCGCACGCCGATGTCGGCGTCGTCGAACAAGTACTCGTACCGTTCGTCGAAGCCACCCAGATCGACCAGGGCCTGCCGGCGGTAGGTCATGTTGGTTCCGTGGAAGCGCGGGAAGCGGTGCTCCGCGGGCGCCGACCACACGAGATCGGCCTCGGGGTCCGGCCGCACGTCCTCCTGTTCGCCGAGCACCGAAAAGCGGCCGAAAAGGAACTGCAAGTGCCCGACGTGGGGACGCGCGTCGTAGGTACGGCCGCCGACGCCGGCCACGTCCGGATCGCCCTCGTAGATCTCCGCCAGCTGCTCGAGCCACCGCGGCGCCGGCACGGCGTCGTCGTCGACGAAGGCGACCACCTCGCCGGCCGCCCGCCGAAGGCCGAGATTGCGGGAGATCGACAGGTTGAAGGCGGGGCAATCGACCACCACGACCCGGTCGTCAAACTCCCGCGCGACCATCTCCCGACTGTCGTCCTGGGTCGGCCCGATCACCACCACGACCTCGAAGTGCGGCCACGTTTGGTGCTCGAGCCCGTAAAGCAGTGTGCGGAGACTCTCCCGACGGTCGCAGGTATTGACGACCACGGAAAACGTGAGGGGGGGACGGGAGGCCTCGGGCATCAGTAAAGGAACGTCCGCGCGGAGGATAGCAGGTGGCGTGGGCGGCTGCGCTGGCCGAAAATCCACCACTTGGTGGCTGAAATTCCGCCACCGAGTGGTGGAATTTCAGCCAGTCGCCCAGCTCATCCGGTACAACATCCAGTACACCACGACCCCGGTGACCGAGACGTAGAGCCAGATCGGCAAGGTCCAGCGGGCGAGGCGGCGGTGGCGGTCGAAGCGTTCCTGGAAGGCTCGCCACAGGGTAGCGATGGCGAGGAAAGGCACCAGGGCCGCGAGCACGGTGTGGGTCAGGAGGATCGTCAAGTAGAGCGTCCGCGCGGCACCGGTACCGGGGAAGCGCACCGATCCCACCTGGGAGTGGTAGTAGAGGTAGGAAATCAGAAAGAGGATCGAGCAGCCGAAGGCCGCGAGCATGACGGCCCGGTGGGCGGCGACCTTGCGGGCCAGAATCAGCCGCCAGCCGAGCACCAGCAGAACGGCCGCGAGGGTGTTGAGGCCGGCATTCAGGGTGGGTAAATCACGGACGTCCATCAGCGCTGGCTTTCCTCATGGCGTCGGCGCAGGGCGTCGAACAGCTCTCGAACGGGCGCGAAGCCGTAGTCGGGAAAGTTGTCCGGGTTGCGCCAGAACTCTCCGAGCCCGGTCGCGCCCCACCGTTCGTAGACGTGGATCTTCAACATCAATTGCAGTTTGTCGCAGGCCTTGACGAGCCGGGCTTCGGGGGTCGCGGCGGCGCGGTACTCGTCGTGGAGCGCGAGCCCCGGGTCTGCCAGCGGGCCGAGCAACTCTTCCAGCACCGCCCGTTCAGCCGTTGGCTTCGAGCCGGCTTCGAAGTAGCGCTCGGCGACTTTCGGCAGGTCTCCGGTGCGCACCTCGGCCAAGTCGTGGACGAGGGCGAGTTCGAAGGCGCGCCGGAGATCGAGCCCAGGAATCTGCCGGCCCAAGGCGAAAACCAGGAACAGCACGTGGAAGTTGTGCTCCGCCACGCTCTCGGGCTCGGACACCCCACGCAACAGGTAGCCCATGCGGGGCACGCGGTCGAGGACTTGGAGCTCCGCGACGAGGTCGATCAACTCGTCGTTGCGGCCCATGGGTCCCCGAAACGAAGACGGCCCGGCAGGGGACGCCGGGCCGTCGTTGCGGGGGTCGTGATCGCCCGGCGCGCTCACTTGCCCAGGGGGCCGAGCAGGCCGCGGGTGTCGTAGTCGGCCAGGGGGAACAGGAACAGGAAGATCAGCCAGAGGAAGCCCCCGAGCGCGATCATCTTGGTCAGCTTGCTGCCGTGCCGGACGTGCATGAAGATCAGCACGACCAGGCTCGCCTTCGTCAAGGCGATGCCCATGGCCACGAAGTTGTTCAACAGGCCGAGGTCGAAGTAGGCGACGAAAACCGTCGCTACGGTCAGCACCATCAAGGCGGAGAAGACCATCACGTAGGTCTTGACGGGTTCGACGTGTACGGACATCGGTGAGCGTCCTTTAGTGGCCGACGTGGAAGCCGAGCAGGTAGAGCAACGGGAACAAGAAGATCCAGACGATGTCGACGAAGTGCCAGTACAGCCCCACGTTTTCGATGTGGTTGTGGTACTCGGCGGTGAACACGCCCTTGTGCGCGAGCACGATCATCCAAATCAGCAGCCCCGCGCCGATCACCATGTGTACCGCGTGCAGGCCGGTCATGGCGAAGTAGAGCGAGAAGAAGATCTGCGCCTTCTGGCCGTTGGCCCCGTCGTACTGGAAGTTCTTGCCGGGCACCAAGTGGTGGTCGAACTTCTCTTTGTACTCGACGGCCTTGATGCCCAAGAACACGCAACCGAGGACGAGGGTCAAGATGAGCATCAGGACGATCGTCTTGCGATTCGCCAGCTGCGCCGCCCGCACGGCGAGGGCCATGGTCAACGAGCTGGCGATCAGCACCACCGTGTTGACGCCACCCCAGATGACGTTCAGGTGGTTCGAGGCGTCGGCGAAGGTTTGCGGGTACCGCGACCGATACAGGACATAGGCCAGGAACAGACCACCGAAGAACATGATCTCGGTGACCAGGAAGGCCCACATCCCGACCGTCGAGGCCTCGCGCTGCTGCTCGTGGCTGTCGAAGTGGTGAGCCAGCGTGCTCGAGCTGTGATCAGACACCGTGCAGCTCCTTCTTGCCCTTCTTGTCGGAATGGCCCGCTTCGACGAGGTGAGAGTCGGCGTAGGCGTACGCCTCCTCGGTCACCACGGGCGGCGTATCGAAATTGAAGGTCGGCGGCGGGGAGGTCGTCTCCCATTCGAGGCCCTTGGCGCCCCACGGGTTGTTTCCGGCAAGGGCGCCGTTCTTCAACGACATCAACAAGTAGACGAGCGGCAGTGCCAGGCCGAGGCCGAGCACGGTGGCTCCAGCGGTCGACAGCACGTTCCAGATCTGGAACTCCGCCGGGTACGACCAGTACCGCCGCGGCATGCCGAGATAACCGACGACGAACTGCGGCAGGAACGTCAGGTTGAACCCGATGAACACCACGATCGCCGCGATCCGCGACCAGAACTGGTTGTACATGCGCCCGAACATCTTCGGCCACCAGTAGTGGAGGCCGCCGAGATACCCGAGGATCGTGCCGCCGACCATGACGTAGTGGAAGTGGGCGACCACGAAGTAGGTGTCGTGCACGTGCAGGTCGATACCCATGGTGCCGAGCATGACGCCGGTCAAGCCGCCGATCGTGAACAGTCCGATGAACCCGAGGGCGTACAACATCGGGGTCTCGTAGCTGATCGAGCCCTCATGCAGCGTGGCCGTCCAGTTGAAGACCTTCACGGCGGAGGGGACTGCGACCAACATGGTCAACACCGAGAACACCGTCGAGGCATACACCGACTGGCTGGAGGTGAACATGTGGTGACCCCAGACCAGGAAGCCCAGGATCGCGATCGCCAGGGAAGCGAACGCCACGACCGGGTAACCGAATACCCGCTTGCGGGCGAAGGCAGCGACCAGCTCGCTCTGGATGCCCATGGCGGGCAGGATCATGATGTACACCGCCGGGTGCGAGTAGAACCAGAACAGGTGCTGGAAGAGCACCGGATCGCCGCCCATGGCAGGGTCGAAGATGCCGAGCCCGAAGCCGCGTTCGAGGACGAGCGCGAGCAGCGTGATGGCCAACACCGGAGTGCCGAGCAGGATGATCAGGCTGGTGGCGTAGTGCGACCAAATGAACAGCGGCAGGCGGAACCAGGTCAGGCCCGGCGCCCGCATGCGGTGGATGGTCACCACGAAGTTGAGGGCGGTCAGAATCGACGAGAAGCCCGCCACGAAGCCGGCCATGGCGGCCGGAATCACCGCGGTGTTCGAGTACACCGAGCTGTAGGGCGTGTAGAACGTCCAGCCGGTGTCGACGCCGCCTTGGAGCAGCACCCAGACGCCGAGCAGGCCGGCGAGGTTGTAGACGTACCAGCTGAGCAGGTTGATGCGGGGAAACGCCAGGTCCTTGGCGCCGATCATGACCGGCACGAGGAAGTTCCCGAGCACGGCGGGAATCGCCGGAATCAGGAAGAAGAAGACCATGATCACGCCGTGCATGGTGAAGGCACGGTTGTAGGAGTCGGCGGAGAGCAGATCGCCGGCCGGCGTCAGCAGCTCCGCGCGCACCAAGCTGGCGAACAGGCCGCCGAGCATGAAGAAGAAGCTGACCGAGATCAGGTAAAGGACCGCGATCCGCTTGTGGTCCTTGGTCAGGAGCCAGGATTTCAGGCCATGCTCCGCGGTCAGGTAGTTGCTCCCGCCTGCCGCGTGGCCCGCGGTGGTACTCATCGCCTTAACCTCCGGTCGAAGCAGCCACGGGGCCGCCGGACGAGGCGGCCGGGGCGGCGGATGCCGCTTTCTGGCCACCGAGAGACTTGATGTAGTCGACCAGGGACATCAGCTGTTCCTCGGTGACTTGGCCCTGGTAAGTGGGCATCAGGGGATCGTAGCCTTCGACCAGCTTGGCCGCCGGAGTCAGGATCGACTCGCGCAGGTAGCTCTCGTCGGCGAGCACGGTCGAGCCGGTGGCGAGTTTCACCTCGGAACCGAAGACGCCCGTCAGGCTCGGTCCGCGCTGCTGGTCGCCGGCGTCGTGGCAGGTGACGCACGCCAGCGAGGTGAACAGCTCCTGGCCCGTCGCGCGCGGCTGGCCCGGGACTTCGCCCGCGAGCCAGGCGGCATACTCCGCCGGCTCCATGACGTAGATCGAGCCGCCCATGAGCGAGTGCTCGGTACCGCAGTACTCGGCACAGAACATGTGGTACTTGCCGGGTTTCGTCGGTTCGAACCAGACCGTCGTGTACCGACCGGGCAGGACGTCCGACTTGACGCGGAAGGCCGGGACGAACATCGAGTGGATGGTGTCCTCGGAGATCATCGTCAGCTTGATCGGCTGGCCCGTGGGCACGTGCAGCTCGTTGATCTCCCGGCGCCCGTTGGGGTGCTGGAACTTCCACATCCACTGTTTGCCGGTCGCCCAGTACTCGACGGCGTTCGCGGGCGGACGCGCGAGATCGAAGAAGACCTTGGTGCCCCAGACGAACATGCCGAGGCAGATCACCAGCGGAATCACCGACCAGATCACCTCGAGCATGCCCGCGGCGCGCTCCGGGTGACCGGTTTGGTGTTCCGGGGTGCGGCGGTAACGCACGAGGAAGAACGCCACCGCCAGCGCGATCAGCAGCGAAGAAACCGCGCTGATCGCGATCCAGGTCCAGTACAGCGCGTCGACTTCACTGGCGACGGTCGACGCCTGGGGTGGAAACATCGGGAAGCTTTCGACCATCTCAGGCCTTTCCCAGGTTCGTCTGCAGCTTGCCGCGCCGCCAGTGGAGCAAGAAGTAAAGCCCGATCACGACGATCGTTCCGGCGGCGGCGAGGCGCAGAAGGTTGAGCACGGCGGCGGTGTACTTTCCGGTCGCCGGGTCGTACTTGAAACAATAAAGGAGCAGGTGATCGACCGGCGAACCGATCGAGCCGCGGCCGGTCTCGACGAGACCAAGACGCAGATCCCGCGGCGGATACTCGACGCCGTAGAAGTACCGTGCGGCACGACCCTCCGGCGTCACCAAGACGATGCCCGCGGCATGGGCCCACTGCTCGCGCGGGGCGTCCCACAGGTAACGGAAGCCGATCGCCTCCATCACGGGCTGGATCGACTCGTTGGTGCCGGTGAGCAGGCGCACGGCCGGCGACGACCCGAGCGGAGTGGCGCCGAAGAAGCGCTTCTTGGCCTCGGCCGCTATTTCCGGCGTCTCGGCGGGATCGAAAGAGACGATCGCCACCGCGAAGTCCTCGCCGGGGGTCAGCGTGACCGCCCGCAGGGCGTTGGCCGTGCCGGCGAGAATGAAGGTACACAACATCGGGCAGCGGTAGTACGCCGGCACCAGGATCAGTGGCTTGCCGGCAGCAACCTGGCGCAGGGTGACCGAGTTACCGGCCTCGTCCTTGAACGGCAGATCGATCGGCACCGCGGCGTCCAGGCGCTGGTCGAAACCCACTTCCTTCAGGGTTTCGTTCGTGCGCGGGTCGGCGATCATTACTTCCGGCGCCTTGCCGGTGAAAAACGACTGCGCGCCGACCGGCGACGCCACGGCCAGCGCGACCAAGGCCGCGGCACCGAAGCCGACGCGGGAGAGGCGGCGGTGGACCATCAGTGACCCGCGGCTCCGTGGGGAGCGGGTTCAGAGGCCGGGGCAGGCGCTGTGGCGGGAGCCGGCACGGTCCCGCCGTGCTTCTGGACGTAGAGCTCCATGGCCCGGCGGATCGGCAAATGGGCGACTCCGGGCTGGCCCTCGACCAATCCGTAGGCTTCGAGGCGCGCGGCCTCTTGGGCGCGCACCGCGGCCAGGTCCGCCTCGGCGGTGGACTGCAGGCGCGGCTCCGCCGGAATCAGGCGCCCCTGCGCTTCCGCGACGGGCGAGGCGGGCGGGTCCTGCTTCGCCAGATGGCTCTTGAAGCCGCTGTAGACGAACCACATGGCGACGAAGGAAACGGCCGTGATGACCAGCGTCCAGACGAAGCTCTTGGTGATCGCCGGGATGTCGAGATCGGCATCCCAATCCTTCGGCGGCTGGCCGTGCTTAGTGTCCGCCATGAGCAAGGGCCTCCTCGAGATAGGGATCGTTCACGGGGACCAGCGAGCGCTTCTTCAGCTCGCGGACGAAAAACGCCAGGAACAGCCCACCGATGGCCAGGGGCGCCGCCACATCCAGCCAGTGGAGCTTGAACACGCCCTTCGAGTAGTTCGGGGCGATGTGCCAATACAGATCCACGGCGCGCATGATCAGCAGCCAGCCAGCGACCAGGGCGAGCCGGTGGACGTTACGTTTGCGCTCCCGGGAGAGCAGCAGCAGGAACGGGAACGCCCAGTGAAACACGGCGAGCGCGATTCCGACGTACTGCCAGCCACCGGTGATCCGGTTCTGGTACCAGATCGCCTCTTCCGGGATGTTGCCCGACCAGGTGATCAGGAACTGGGAGAGCGAGAAGTAGGTCCAGAGCATCGTGAAGGCGAACAGCAGCTTGCCGTAGTCATGAAAGTGGACCTTGGTGAACACGTGGTCCATGGGCTCGCGATCCGCCAGGTGACGCACGATCAGGATCGTGAAGGCCATGGCGGACAGCCCGAAGCCACCGAGCAGCCAAATGCCGTAGATCGAAGAGTAGTAGTGCGGATCCGTCGACATCACCCAGTCGACCGAGGCCAGCGTCGCCGTGATGCCGAGCAGCAGCAGGCCGGCAGCCGACACCTTCTTCATCTTGGCGATGAGCCCGAGGCTCGGCGCATCGTCCTGGGCCGCGGACCACTTGGACAGCAGCTGGCTGATGACGATCCAGATCAAGAAGAAGATCGCCGTCCGGATCAGGAAACCCGGCGTGTTCAGATAAGCCGCCTTGTGCTGCAGCAGCGGATCTTTCGCCACCGCGTCGGCGTGCGACCAGTGATAGAGCGAGTGAATGCCCAGTGCGATCGGCACGAAGAGGATCGCGAGCAACGGCAAGGTGCGGGACGAGGCTTCGAAGATGCGCCGCGCCGCAATGCCCCAGCCGCCCCCGGTCAGGTGGTTGATCATGGCGAAGGCGAGCGAGCCGAGCGCCACCCCCGTCCACAGTACCCAACCCACCAGGTACGAGCGGAAGAACTGATCGTGGGCGGTGAAGTACCCGACGGCAAGCGCCACGGCGCCGAGGACGCCGACACCGAGCCCCAGGGTCCCGAGCCGGTCCAGGCTGGCCGGAGCTTTGTAGGAGTGCGGTCGATTCATAGGCTCACGTTCTCTTCCGGAAAGTTCAATGACCGCCGCCGTGGTCCGTCGCGGCGCCGCTCGAGCCGTGGGGGGTGATGGGGTCCTCGTTGGGAGTGCGACCCGCCGGATCGCCGCCCCCGATGGGAGAACCGCTGAACGTCTTGTCGTAGTTGCCGATCGGCGGCTCCACGGCACGGGGCAACACCCCGGCCGCCTGGGCCTTCTGGCGATCCTCCGCCGAAAGCTCCCCGAGCGGAGCGCCATTGGCCAGCTGCAGGGCTCGGACGTAGGCCACGATCGCCCAGCGATCGGCCACCGAGATCTGCGGTGCGTAGGACGGCATCTGGCCGAAGCCGCGCGTCATGGCGTCGAAAATGTGGCCGTCGGCGACCGTGAGCAACCGCGGCTCGTGGAACGAGGCGGCCTGCTTGAAGCCGCGGCGCACCACCATGCCGCGGCCGTTGCCGGTGCGGTCGTGACACGGTGCGCAGAAGCCGGTGTACATCGCCTGACCGCGCTCGACCAGGGCGAGATCGATCGCCATCGGAATCCGCGCCACGAGCTTACCGTCCTCACCGAAACCGGTGTGGAGGGCCGCCTGGGCTGGTGGGTACCAGCTCCCGCGAGCGACGGTGTGCGCGGGCGGAGCCTGCGCCGTGCTGCCGTTGACGAAGAACGAGCTCTTCTCATAGGGCTCGTACTTGGGTTGATCGTGCATGTCGATCCGGCAGCCCGCGGCGGCCAGCCCAAGCACGGCGAGCGCAGCAAGTCTCGAGGTACGGCTCACGGCGCCACCTCCCACACGTTGTCCGCTCCCAAGGAGCGCAGGAAGTCTTCGCTGGCCCGGCGATCGAACTTCGTGTCCTCGGCTTCGAGCACGAGGAAGAAGCCGTCTTCCGCGGCGCGGTTGAAGGCCGGCACGTTGAACACCGGGTGATACGGCTGCGGCAGTCCGTTCAGGGCCAGCATGCCGACGACGCCAGAGATCGAGGCCAGCAGGATCGTCACCTCGAAGGTCGGCACGATGAACGAGACCCAGCTGTTGAGCGGCCGGCCGCCGACGTTCAGGGGGTAATCGATGACCGACGTCCAGTATTGGAAGCCGAACATGCCGATGGCGCCAGCCAAGCCTCCCAGGAGCACGATGAGCGGCACCTTGGACTTCTTGTCCTCGAGCTCGTGGATCACGTCCTCCGAGGGGAAGGGCGTGTAGGCGTCCATTTTCGTGTAGCCCGCGGCCTTGGCCTTCTTGATCGCGGCGGCCAGCGACTGCTCGTCGCCGAATTGGGCCATCAGGCCGAAGGGCGCGGTGGACTCTGCGGCGTGCATGTTCAGCCCTCCTCCGCCGACGCATCGGGTTGCCGCTTGCGCGCCTTATCCGGCAGCAAGGTCTTGACCTCGAACATCGAGATCGCGGGCAGCACGCGGACGAACAGGAAGATCAACGACAAGAACAGACCGATCGTGCCGACATACAGCATCCAGTCCCACCGGGTCGGCCGGTAGTGGCCCCAGGAGGAAGGCAGGAAGTCGCGCGACAGGCTGGTGATGACGATCACGAAGCGCTCGAGCCACATGCCGATGTTGACGATGATCGAGATGATGAACAGCCAGAACGGCGACGTGCGCACCTTCCGCGACCACAAGAACTGCGGCGTGATGACGTTGCACAGGATGAGCGCCCACCACTGCGGCCAGTAGGGGCCGGTGATGCGGTTCAAGGCCATGAAGGTCTCGAACGGGTTGCCGCTGTACCAGGCCAGGAAGAGCTCGACCAGGTAGCCGTAGCCGACGATCAAACCGGTCACCAGCATGACCTTGGCCATGTTGACCAAGTGCCGCTCGGTGATGAAGTCCTCGAGCTTGTAGAGCACCCGCAGCGGGATCACCAAGGTCAACACCATCGCGAAGCCGGAGTAGATGGCACCGGCGACGAAGTACGGCGGGAAGATGGTGGCGTGCCAACCCGGAATCTGGGACACCGCGAAGTCGAAGGACACGACGGTGTGCACCGAGACGACGAGGGGCGTCGACAGGCCCGCGAGCAGCAGGTAGATGCTCTCGTAGTTGTGCCAGTGGCGGACCGAGTTGCGCCAGCCCATGGCGAGCGCCCCGTAGATCCGCTTCTGCCAAGTCTGCTTGGCCCGGTCGCGCATGGTCGCGAGGTCGGGGATGAGACCGACGTACCAGAACAGCAGCGACACCGTGGCGTAAGTCGAAACCGCGAAGACGTCCCACACCAGCGGGCTGCGGAAGTTCGGCCACAGCGCCATGGAGTTCGGGTACGGAAACAACCAGTAAGCCAGCCAGGGTCGGCCGGTGTGCAGCACCGGGAACATGCCGGCGCAGGCCACGGCGAACAGCGTCATGGCTTCGGCGAAGCGGTTGATCGAGTTTCGCCACTGTTGCCGGAACAGCAGCAGAATCGCCGAGATCAAGGTGCCGGCGTGGCCGATACCGATCCACCAGACGAAATTCACGATGGCGAAGCCCCAAGCGACGGGCATCATGATGCCCCAGACGCCCGTACCTTTGGCGAGGAGGTACGTGAGCGCGGTCAGGAACATCATGACGATGCCGAAAGACACCGCCAGTGCGCCGAACCACCACAACGGGGTACGCCCGAAGATGACACCGGCGATCGAGTCGGAGACCGTGACCAGATCGTGCTGGCCAGCGACGACCGGCGCAATGTGCGGCTTTTCAGCCTTCTCCATGACAGCCATCCTCAAGCCCTCGCGGCCTCGAGGGCCGGGTTCGGATTGCGCAGCTTCGCGAGGTACGTCGTGCGCGGCTTGGTGCCGAGCTCCTCGAGCAGTGAATAGTTGAGCGGCAGTGCCTTCCGCTTGGCGACCTCGGAGGTCGGATCGTTGATGTCGCCGAAGACCAGCGCGCCCGACGGGCAGGCTTGCTGGCAGGCCGTCTGGATGATGCCGTCCGGCACCTGCTCCGAACCGCCATTGCGGGCCGCCTGGACACCGGACTTGATCCGACCGGCGCTGATCCGCTGCACGCAGTAGGTGCACTTCTCCATGACGCCGCGCATCCGGACGGTGACCTCGGGGTTCTTCACCATCTTGAGCAACTCGTCCTTGTGGTCGGTGTACTTCAAGAAGTTGAAGCGGCGGACCTTGTACGGGCAGTTGTTCGAGCAGTAGCGGGTGCCGACGCAGCGGTTGTAGACCATGTCGTTCAGGCCTTCTTCGCTGTGCACCGTGGCAGCCACCGGGCACACCGGCTCACACGGGGCGAGCTCGCACTGCTGGCAGAGCACCGGTTGGTTGTGCAGACTGCCGACCGTTTGGGCGTCGTCACCCTCGTAGTAACGGTCGATGCGGATCCAGTGCATTTCGCGGCCGTTGAGCACCTGCTCCTTGCCCACGGTCGGAATGTTGTTTTCGCTCTGGCAGGCCACGACACAGGCGTTACAACCGGTGCAGGCCGCCAGATCCACCGCCATGCCCCACGCTTGTTTCGGGTAGGGGTGCGGCGGATAGAAGTTGGCATCCGGCACGTGCAGGCCCATCTCGTGGACGAAATGGTCGTTGGCCTTGTACTGGTCGACCGTCCCGACCCGCAGCAGGTGGCGGCCGTACATCGAGTGGTGGTGTTGGGTCGCCGCCAGGCTGTACCGGCCGGTACCGATGGCCAGGGTGACCGGGGCGCTCCACGCGACCGCGGCGCCACGCAGGGGACCGGCATCGACGCCGATGGCGCTGCCGACCTTGCCGGCCCGGCGCCGGCCGTAGCCGAAGTGCACAGTGACCGCGCCGTCGGCATGGCCGGGCACGATCCACGCCGGCAACGCGACGGTTTGGCCGCCGACGGTGACGTTCATCATCGGCCGCTCGGGATCGACGTCGGAGCTTTCGTACTCGACACCTAGCTGATCGGCCATCTTCGGGCTCATCAGCACGGCGTTGTCCCAGGTCAAGGTGGTGATCGGCTTCGGGCACTCCTGGAGCCAAGCGTTGTTGGCGAAGCGACCGTCGTAAATCGACGGATCCGGCCGGAAGGCGATCTCGAGGGCCGCCGCGGGCAGCGCGGCGATCTCCGCCGAGGCCTGGGCGACCCCGCCCACGGCACCCACGGCGAGGGCGGCGGCGGCAGTGCCGGGCACCACGCCGTCGTTGAGGGCCTTGGTCCAGCCGTTGGCGTCGAGCCGGCCGGCCCAAGTGGCCTGCACCAACTGGTAGGCCGTGGCGTCGGTCCGCTCGCCGAAGAGGGCGAGGACTTCCAAGGCGCTCTTGCCGTTGAACAGCGGATCGATCAGCGGCTGCTGGATCGTCGCAGTACCGTCGTGGCCGCGCAGATCGCCCCAGCTCTCCAGGTAATGGGCCTCGGGAACGTGCCACTGGCAGAGCTCGGCGGTCTCGTCGTAGTAAGCGCCGACGTGGATCCGCAGGGCCTTCGAGCGCAAGAACTTGCCCGCCAGATCGAGCTCCGCGGGGGCATCGAAGGCTGGGTTCGCCCCCAGGACGAACAGCACTTTCAAGGCGCCCGACTCGAGATCCCGCGCCAGCTCGGCGATCGAGGTGACCTGATCGACGGGATCGGCGGCCACCGGCTCGGTGACGTGCACCGTGGTGCCGATCGCCCCCAGCATCTGGTTCATGGCGTGGGCCAACACGTGGACCGCGGCAGGCTGACCGTCTCCCGCGACCACGAGCCCGCGAGCTCCCGCGGAGCGCAGATCGGCGGCCACGGCGGCGGCCCAGCGCGCGGCCTCACCGTCCGCACTGCCGGAGGCTCCAGCGACACCGAGGGCAGCGGCGAGGGCGGCAGCGAAGCGGGCGATCTGCGACGGCGGCAGCGCGAGGCGATGATCCGCCACCGTGCCGGTGGAGGTCGGCATAGTCTCGACGATGTAGAAGCGCGAGAGATTCGGAGCGTCGTGACCGTGAATCCGGCGACGCTCGGCGAAGTCGCGGGCGTAACGCGCCGCGCCCGGGCCCTGGGTCAGGAAGTCGGCATCGAGCGAGACCACCACGTCGGCCTGCGAGAGGTCGTAGTGCACGTCCGCCGGCTGACCGAAGGCGGCCACGGAGCCGCGGTGGGCATTGTGTCGCCCGGCCGATTCGTACTGGTACCACTTCGCCTGCGGCAGGGCCGCGCGGAGCGCCCGCAACTGCCGCGCCAAAGTCGGCGAGGTCACGGTGCCGGTCAAGAGACCGAGGCCGGCACCGCCGGTCGCCTTCAAGGCAGTCACCTGCGGGGCCATGGCGGTCGTGAAGGCGCTCCAGGTCGACAGGTTGTCGCCAGCCTCGATGACGTTCTGGGAACGGTCCGGGTCGTACAGCGACAACACCGAGGCCTGGGCGAAGAGATCCGTACCGCCCTTGCTCGAGGGGTGGTCGGGATTGCCCTCGATCTTGATCGGCCGGCCGAGGTGGCTCTTGGCGAGCACGCCGGTGCCGTAACCGCCCAGCGGGAACGCCGTGGCGAAATACAGCGACTGGCCGGGGACGACACCCGCGGGCAGGTTGACGTAAGGCACCAGCGACTCGATGGGCTGCCGGGTGCAGGCCGTCAACCCGGCCAAGGCCAGAGAGGCGCCCGACAGGTGCAGGAACTGGCGGCGCGAAACCCCGTCCTGCGGCAGATTGTCGAAAGCGTGGCGGGGGAACTCCCGCTCGACCAGATCTTGGAACTCAGCGGTCTCGGCCAGCTCCTCGAAGTTCTTCCAGAACCGAGGGCCGCCCGCGCCCAGCTGCTCGCGGACCTCACCCAGCTCGAGCGCCGCGGTGTCCGCGCCGCCACAGCCGCAGGAACCGCTGCCGCAGCCGGCAACGTCCGAGCTTTGGGGGCTCTCAGTGATGATTCTCAGACGATTCATCCGGTTCTCCTGGCCGATTTCCGGGCCCTGAACGACCCCCGACTCAGCGGTGACAGGTCGAGCAGCTGACCTGCGGCGCAACCTGGTACATCGAGATCAACTGCGCCGGGGTCGGGTCACCCACCTTCGGCTGGTAGCCCATGGTGTAGACCTCCTCACGCGGCCGGATGAACTTCTCCGGGTTGCGGTGGCAGTCGAGGCACCAGTTCATCTGCAGAGTTTCTTGCTGATACATGAGCGGCATCTTGTCGACCCGGCCGTGGCAGCTTTCGCAACCGACACCCTTGGCGACGTGGATGCTGTGATTGAAATAGACGAAGTCGGGCAGGTCGTGGATGCGCGCCCACTCGAGCGGCTGCCCGGTGCGGAAGCTCGCACGGACCGGCTCCAGCATCGGGCTGTCGCTCCAGATCTGCTTGTGGCAGTTCATGCACGTGGCAGTCGGCGGCATACCCGCGGACGACGACGTCTCGGCCGCCGTGTGGCAGTACTGGCAGCTGATGCCGATCTGGCCGACGTGGTGATCGTGGCTGAACGGCACGGGCTGCTTGAACACGACACCCTGGCGCGTGACGTAGGTCGAGCGCTGGATGCGATCCAGCACCAAACCCCCGGTCAGTACCAAGAAGGCCACGGCCGCGATGCTGCTCTTCGCGAGAGCGTTACTGCTCTTGGGGAAAAGTTGTGACATACCGTTCGCTCGCGTTAGGACTGACCACTACGGCGGTCGGGTGGCCTCGGGTCGTGCGACCTTATCGGACCGCGGGGGACTGCGCAAGGGACCTTGTGAAACTTTTCACAAGGCGACCCCAAACAGCCGATCCTCCCCGCAGCGCCCACTGCACGTTGCCGCGCACCGAACGTCCCGCCTCGACCGGCTGCCCTTTGACTCTGCGGGGGGCATTGTCCGCGACGGCAGGGGGGGAAGTCAATGCGGGGGCGGGGCAGCTTGCTACACTGGCCGGCCGTGATCACCTTCGAAGCCGCCGGCAAGGTCTTCCGTGCCGGAGGCCGTAACGTCACCGCCCTTTCCGCGGTCTCTCTGGACATCGCCCCCGGCCAGACCCTGGCCCTCCTCGGCGCCAGCGGCTCGGGCAAGACGACTCTCCTGCGGCTGGTCAACCGTCTGGTCGAGCCGTCGTCGGGACGGGTCTTGGTGAATGGGCGGCCGGTGCGCGAGTTGGACCCGGTGCGGCTGCGCCGGGGGATCGGGTACGTGATCCAGCGCGGCGGGCTGTTTCCGCACTTGTCGGTGGCGCAGAACGTCGGCCTGCTGGCGGAGCTCGAGGGCTGGAGTCGGAGCCGCGCGATGGCCCGGGTCGCCGAGGTACTCGATCTCGTCGGCCTGCCCGCGGCGGAGTTCGGAAGCCGGCGGCCGCGGGAGCTTTCGGGTGGCCAACAGCAGCGGGTGGGGGTGGCCCGGGCGCTCCTCTTGGACCCTCCCATCGTGCTTCTGGACGAGCCGTTCGGCGCCCTCGACCCGATCACCCGGGAGCAGCTCCAGAACGAATTCCTGGCGTTGAAGAAGCGGATGGCGAAGACCCAGATCCTGGTCACCCACGACGTCGACGAGGCCTTCCGGCTGGCCGATCGGGTGGCGCTCCTGGAGGCTGGGCGGCTGCTCCAGGTGGGCACCGAGGCCGATTTCCGGCAGCGGCCCGCGAGCCCGTTCGTGGCGGAGTTCGTGCGCGCCCGCCACGGCGCGGGAGGGGCGGCGTGAGACGCGCGCTCGGACTCGCCGCCCTTCTGCTCGTCGCCCTCTCGGCCGGTGCCGAACCCGGCCGGCCGCTCGTGGTCGGCAGCAAGAGCTTTCCCGAAAGCCGCCTGCTGGCCGAGATCCTGGCCCAGCTCGTCACCGCGCGAACCGGGCAGGTCGTGGAGCGGCGCGAGAATCTCGGTGGCACCCTGCTGGTCTTCAAGGCGCTCGAGCGCGGCGAAATCGACCTCTACCCCGAGTACACCGGCACCGGGTGGTCGATCGTACGGCCGGACGAGGCGCCCCCGAGTGATCCGCTGCGGGTCTTTCTCACCGTCGCCGAGGACTTTCGGCGCGAACACGGGCTTGTTTGGCGCCAACCCTTCGGATTCTCGAACTCCTACGCCTTGGCACTGCGGCAGGACCTCGCGAGTCGCCACGGCATTACCCGCGTCTCGCAGCTCGCGGCCCACCCGGAGTTTCGCGCCGGGCTCTCGCACGAGTTCCTCGATCGCGCCGACGGCTTCCCGGGCCTCGCTCGGGCCTACGGGTTGCGCTTCGAGGACGTCCGCGGCATGGAGCACGGCCTGGCCTACGAGGCGGTCCGGAGCGGCCTGGTGGACCTGACCGACGCCTACACGACGGACGCCGCACTGCGCCGCTTCCCACTGATCGTCCTCGAGGACGACCGCCGGTTCTTCCCGCCCTACGACGCCGCGCCGGTGGTGCGCGCCGAGACCCTCGCGAGACACCCGGAGCTCGGTCCAATCCTCGACCTGCTGGCCTTCCGGATCTCGGCCGAGACCATGCAGACGTTGAACGACCAGGTGCTCGGCGCGGGCCGGGGATACGACGAGGTGGCGCGGGAGTTCCTGGTCGGTCAGGGCCTGCTCGACGACGCCGCGAGCCCGGACTCCCCCACCGCCTCGAGGACGGGCTCGCTGCTGCCGTTTTTCGTCTCCCGCCTCCCGGTGACCGCCGAGCTGACTCTGCGCCACCTGGCCCTCGCCGGTGCGGGCGTCCTGCTGGCGGCGCTCCTGGGCATTCCGCTCGGCATTCTGCTGACTCGATGGCCCCGGCTGGCCGGTTTCGCCCTCGGGTTGGCCGGCGTGCTCCAGACCGTCCCCAGCCTGGCATTGCTCGCGTTCCTGATCCCGATCCTGGGGCTTGGAGCGCCGGCCGCGGTGGCGGCCCTGTTTCTCTACGCCCTCCTGCCCATCGTGCGCAACACCCACACCGGCATCCAGGAGGTCGATCCCGAACTGGAGGATGCGGCCCGCGGCCTCGGCCTGTACGACCACCAGGTGCTCTCCCGAATCGAGCTCCCGCTGGCCCTACCGACCGTGTTCGCCGGGCTGCGCACCGCCACCGTCATCGCCATCGGCGGCGCCACCCTCGCCGCCTTCGTGGGCGCCGGGGGGCTCGGCGACCCGATCGTCACCGGCCTCCAACTGAACGACTCGCGTTTGATCCTCTCTGGCGCCGTGCCGGCAGCCCTGCTGGCCATCGGCACGGATTTCCTGCTCGGACGGCTCGGCGCGAGGCTGGCCTCGCGCCGGTGATCCGGGTTACGGCACCGTCGAACTCCAGGCGCTGGTATTGCCGGCGTTGAAGCCGTCGGCGAAGACCTGGGTGTTTTCGATGCAGATCTCGACGCTCCAGGACTGGAGTACGCCGGAATCACCGCTCGCGGTGTCATTGATGGTCAACGTCCAGGTGCCGGGGCTCGACTGGCCATCGAAGGCCGAGAGCGGGCTGGTCGGCCGGAAGGTGCCACCCGTGGTGGGCGGGCACGGCCACGGTCCCGGAGCCGCTTCGTCGTCGAAATTGATGTTGAAGTTCTCGGCGGTGCCACACGCACTGCCCATGAACTGCACGCTGGTGGCTGCCGGGCTCGTCAGGTTGAAGTTGAGGTCACCCATGAAGGTGTGGGTACCGACCAGGTTCCGCACGTTCACGTCGGAGATGACTCCGCCGGCCGGGACCGTCAAGGTCGAGACCGTGGTGCCGGAAGTACCGGTAGGCGGCACCGGCAACGGCACGTTGGTGCTCGCGAAGGTCTGGCAAACGATCGCCACGGTGGTGAACGAGCGCACCGCCGAAGTCAGGTCGGCGCAGACGTTGTTGGCGGTGACGCGCCAGAAGTACGGCGTCGAAGGCGCCAACGCGGTCGCGACCTGATGGGTCGTTCCGGTGATTCCCGAGGCCGAGTAGACGATCGTGGTGAAGCCGGCATCGGTCGCCACTTCCACGGTGTAACTCGCGGCGCCCGCCGAAGCCGCCCAGGAGAGAGTCGGGACCAAACTGATGCCCGTCGCGCTGTTCGCCGGGGCCGTCAGGGTGAAGGCGCCCGGGTTGGCGATCGCCAGGTTGAGGTTCACCACGGTGTTGCGCACCGTGGCGGGGCTGTCGTTGCCGGTCCCGGTGATGGTGATCGGGTACGTTCCCACCGTCGAACCGGCGACGCCATTGACGGTAAAGGTGCTGGTGAAGTTGGGGACCGAGCCGTTGTTGGTGAAGCTGGCCGTCGTCGACGGGGGTAGGCCACTCGCCGCCAGGTTGACGTTGAAATTCCAGCCGCCGTTTTCGGTCACGTTGAGGGTGAACTGCGGGTCCGGGTCCGTCGCCGCACAGACGTCGATCGAATCCGGCGTCGGGCTCAGCACGAAGCCGAACAGGCACTCCTCGAAGACGAACGAGGCGACCCGCGTGCCCCAACTCGAGCCCGGCATGTATTCCCCCGTGAACCAGAAGGTACAGTCGTCGGCGGGGTCGATGCTCATGGTGGCATAGTCGCCCCAACGTCCGGACCCTTGAGACTGCACGCCGGCCGTCAACGGCGTCTCGGTCGCCAGAGTTCCGGCGGCGTCCGTGGCCAGGCGGCCGGTGATCCCGAGGCTGGGGAACACCGCGGGCGCGGCGGTATCCGTTTTGTTGTAACCGAGGGCGATGTTCCCGCTACCGTCCATGGCGATCGCGCCCATGAAGAAGTTGGCCGTGGCCGAGTTGGTGTCGCCGCCGAAAGTTCCTTCCTGGAACAACGTCCAGGGATTCCCGATGCCGCCGACCCGGCGCAGCTCGAACCAGCGCAAGCCGGCCGAGACCACCGTTCCGCTGGTCGCTGGGTTGCGGTTGGTGGAGAACACGCCCACCAACGCTTCGTGGCTGCCGAAGTTGCGGTAGTTGAGACGCTGCATGATCACTTCGCGGATCGGGTCGAGGCGCGTCGTCGAGCTCGGTTGCGGCACCGAGAAGAAGGTCGTGTAGTTGACCATCCAGGAGTTGAAATCCGTGATGGTGATCCGCGGCAGGGTGGTGACCGTGGTATTGGCCGGCACCGCGAAGTCGACGTCCATCTCCCAGATTTCGAGCTCGTCCGTGGCCGGCGCCGGCGCGTCGCCGTGGGCTTCGCCGTCGCGGTGGCGCATGAAGATGCCACGAGCGTTGGCAGGCGGCGCCGCGGCCCCGTCGTGGTCCGCCGCTGTCAGGGTCTGGAACCCGTACCCGGATACCGGGGGCACCACCGTGATCCGCTGCATCGTCGCCGGTAGACCGGCCAGCATGGCTACCCGGTTGAAGGCGTAAGTGGTCTGGTTGCCGCTGCCTCCGGCCTCGTTGGTGGTGCCGTAGTAGGCATCCGGCCAGACTCCGAAGTGGGGGTAGTCGGGGAAGCTCGGGGGGTCGAAGGAATAGAAGTAGTAAGCACCGGTCGGGTCTGGCGTCTGCGAGATGTAGAAGCACAGATCCCCGCCGCCCGTGAACTCCTGCAGCAACCAGCGATCCGCCAATTGGTCGTAGAGCACGATCGGATCACCCGAGGCGTTGTTGCGGCACGTCGTGCCGACCGGCGCCAGGGTGCTGAGAGTGATCGGGTACCCCGGGAGCAGGGCGCCGGCTTTGTCGAAGATGGCGATGCGCGAGGCGTTGACCGCCTGCACGTAGTGATTGGGGCCGACGTCGCCGACGGTGTCCGGCGGGGTGGCGCCGGTGAAGCCGGTGCCCGCCACGTTGACCCCGAGAGTGATCGTCGGCGCCGCCGGGGCGCGATGAGCGTCGAGCAACGGATCGGGCAGCCCCTCTCCGCCCGGCTTGGTCTCCTCACCCGGCAGCGGGTAGAACCGCCGCGGGATCTCGCGGATCGGGTCGCCCGGGCGCCATTCGGGGGCTCGGCTGGCTTCGCTGAGCGGCGCAGTCAGGTAGGGCGTCACCGGGCCGTAGGATTCGGCGCCGCGGGCGAGTACCACGCGGCCCTCCTGGGCATTGGCGGGCAGGGCCGAGATCACGGCCGCGAGGGTCCAGGCGGCAGTACACAGAGAGGGCGTCAGACGTTTCATTTACGGGCCTCCGGGCGAGGTGGCAGTGGGCGTCTCGGGAGCTGACAATCAATGGTTCGGATCGCACCCTGCCGGCTGGTGAGGCTGACGGGAATCACAGCGAGGGGGGCGCCAGATCGCAATCGAATCGAGCCTTTTTTCGCGGGTTCTTGGTGAGGATCGTAGTCGAGCGTCACCGAGAAATCCACGGTCAGTTCGCCCGAGGTCGCGAACGAGAGATCGAGGTCGGTGGGTTCTTCGATGCAGAGCACGATCGTGCCGGTGGTCGTCTCGACGTTGAGCGGAGCACGGGTGCCACCGAGGAGCGTGATGTGCCCCTCGCCGCTCGTCACGCGCAAGGCGCACTGCCCGGGTACTTGCAGCTGAGCGTGGGCCTGGGTCGCCACTTCTCGCGCCGCCCGCAGGGCGAGCCGCGGGGCCTCGCCGGTACCGGTCGCGGTGAACTCGAAGCCGGGCGCAAGGGCCGTCAAGACCGCCGGACCGGGGCCGCGGACGACGGTGAGAAATCCCGCCTCGAAGGTAACCTCGGCCGGGCACTGGCCTTCGTCTCCCCGCCAGAGCTCCTGAGCGGAAACGATCGAGGGCAGGGCAGACAGCAGCCACCACCCGAACACGAGCCCGCGGCAAGAGTTCATGGCGTCTGGCTCCCCGCGGGTACCCCGGGGCGCACCTGCAGGCGTAGGTGGCCGCTTTGGCTGGTCAGTTCGAGCGGGGTTCGGCCCGCACCGTTCTTGCCCCGCCCGCGCCGCCGCGCCGCCTCGGCGGGGTCGCGTTCGATCTCGAGCGAAAAATCCGTGCTGAGCCAGCCGGTGGTCGACGCGCTGACGGCGAAGGACCCGTCCTGCGGCAGAATCAGGCTGATATCGCCCTGCTCCGTCGTGAACCGCTGGACTTCGGTACGCTTCTCGAGCTCCGGTGTCGCCAGAATCGAACCCGTCTCACTCGCGAGGTCCAGGTTGCCTTGGACCGAACGGACGCTGACCCCACCCGCGCGGGTGCGCACCCGTAAGTCGCTCTTCAACCCGCGAGCCTCGACCCGGCCGTCGAGGGTGGTGACCTCCAGGGGAGCGCCCTGCGGCACGAAGATCACCAGATCGGCACGTTTTTTCTGGCCCTTGACGGGCTCGAGATCGAGGGTCTTGCCGTCAGCACTCAACGTGCCGACCCGCACTACAGGGCCCCGCGGCGAGTCCTCGAGCGTCATCACCAAACCGGGGCCCTCGACTTCGAACTGCTGGATCACCGCCCGCGCCTCGACGGCGCCCTCGTAACCGCCGAAACGGACGAAGACGTCACCAAAGGGGTTCCTGACGGTGAGCCCTTGCCCCGCCGCGACGGAGGCGACCCGCTCCACCCGTTCGACTCGATAACCCGGAACCTCAGGCTGAGCGGAAGCCTGCCCCGGCATCAGGAGCAAAAGCCCCATAACCCAGGCGAGTCCGGCGGAGGAATGTAGAGGGCGCAAGAATTTGAGGATACCACCGCCAGCGGCGGAATCTGGGAAGAAGCGCCTCGAAGGAGGACCCCCACCCCGGAAGGGTGAGGGTCGTCCAGAAGGGCCGGCGAAGGTGCCCGGCTCAGCCTCGGCGGCGGATCACTCCGAAGCCCAGACCCGCCAGCATCAAGACCAGGAACATCAGGCCGTACTCGCCGAGGGTGGGGATTTCGAGCACGTTGACGCCCGAACCGACGACCAAGTCGGTCGGATCGGTGCCGCCGGGCAAGCCCGGATCGTCGGTCGTGCCGCTCGACTCATTGCTGCCGTTGCCGTCGGCGTCGAAGTTGAAAGTGCCCTGGTTGGACAACGTCAGCCCCGCGGAGCCGGCGCCGATCGTAGCGTCGATGGTGATCGAGACCGAGCCGTTGCCCGAGATCGCGCCGTTCCAGGTCACCGTGTTTCCAGCCGTCGCCGCCGTTCCCGACGTGGCCGACGCCGAGGTCAGGGTCAACCCGCCGGGCAGGGTGTCGGTGAACTCGTCGCCCGGGTTATCGAGCTGGCCGGCGGCCGAGCCGTTGGTCAGCACGATCGTGTAGGTGATCGCGCCGCCTTCCTCGAACGTCCCTGCCACCGCCTTGGTGCCGCTGATCGCGGCCGCCGAAGCCACCTGGGTGTTGTCGGTCGCCGAGTTGTTGGCAGTGTTCGGATCGTTGAACGGCGGCGGGTTGAGACCCAGCGGATTGACCGCGACCAACGCGGTGTTGGTCAGGGTGCCCAAGAAGAGGTTCGAGATCGTTCCGTTGACCGTGTAGGTCAGGGTGGCACCGGCCGGTAGGTCAACCGAGTCGAGAATGTCCCCTCCCGTCGGGCCGGCGGTGCAGGTGCCACCTCCGGTGCCGACGCACGACCAGGAAACTCCCGTCAGGTTGGCCGAGAAGAGGTCGTCGACCGCGAAATCGACACCGTCGCTGGGGCCGGGATTGGTGACCACGAGGGTGTAGGTGATCGCCTGGCCCGGCGAGGCATTGGTCAGGTTGTCGGTCTTGGTGATGGCGACGTCCCCTTCCGGGGTCAAGGTGTCGTTGTCGGTGAAGGTGTTGTTGGCGGGGGCCGGATCGGTGACGCCGGCCGGCGTCGCTGCCGTGGCGGTATTGACCAGGCTACCGGTCGCCGCCGCCGAGATATTGCACGTCGCCGTGTAGGTCACCGAGGCGGCGGCCGGGAGGTTCACCGTGTCGTTGAGATTGCCCGAGCCGGCCGCGGTGCAGGTTCCCCCGCCGGAGCCCGCGCACGTCCAGGTGCAGCCCGACAAGCTCGCCGGGAAGGTGTCCGCCACCGTCGAGCCGAGAGCGTTCGAGGGGCCGATATTCGTGGCGGAAATCGTGTAGGTCACCGGCGTCCCGGGAATCTCGTTGGTGGCGCCATCGCTCTTGGTGATCGCCAAGTCGGCCTGGGGAGTCAGAGTGTCCGTGTCGGTGGCGCTGTTGTTTCCGGGTATCGGGTCTGGAAACAGGCTCGAGACGGTCGCCGTGTTGACCAGCGAGCCGGTCGCCGACGCCGCGATGTTGCAGCTCGCCGTGTAGGTGGCCGAGCCCCCCGCCGGCAGGTTCGCCGCGTCGTTGATGTTGCCGGCGCCGGCTGCGGTGCAGGTGCCGCCACCCGCGCCGACGCAGGTCCAGGTGCACTTCAGGCTCGCCGGGAAGGTGTCCGCCACCGTGGCCCCCGTCACCGGGTCCGGGCCGGCATTGCTGGCCGTGATGGTGTAGGTGACCGAGCCGCCGGGCACCGCCGTCGCCACCCCGTCCGTCTTGGTGATCGACAAATCGGCCGACACGGCTCGGCAGGCGGTGACCGTGACGTCGTCGATGCCCCAGCCGGTGCGCTGAATGGACGTATCCGAAAGGAGATTGAACCGCAGCTCGGTGTTCAACCCCGCGAACGAGTCCGCGCGGGCACTGTAGGTACCCCAGCCGGCCAGCTCGTTGTTGTTGACGGTCGGCGTCGCCCCGACCGTCTCGAACATGTCGGCGTCCAAGAACAGGAACAGGTTCCGTGTGTTCCCGAGGTTCCCGACTTCGTTCAGGTTGACCGAGGCGCGATCGAAGGCGGCGCTTTCGAGTTGGTACTTCTGGGCCCAGCTCACGACGACCGGCGGCGAGAAGCCCGCAAGGTTGATCGGAGCGGAGAGGAGCGTCTGGTCGCTCGAGGCGTTGTAGGTGTTGTCGAGATCGGTCTTCCAGCAGTTGGTGCCGCTGTTGCAGCCGCTGAACGCCGCCGACGTCGTCGTCCCCGCGTAGGCCGGGGTGCCGCGTTCCCATTCGTTTTGCGTTCCCGAGCTCGTGAAACCCGCCGCGTCCGCTTCGAAGTCAGTCGTGAACACGGTCGTGGGGACGAATCCTGGCGCGCAAGCAGGGGGCGGAGGCGGTTCGCAGATCCGCAGTGACCACCCGGTCAGCGAGCCCCCGTCTCCGGTCGCGTCGTCGCGAATCGTCAGCGTCCAGGTACCACCGGCCGGCTGACCATCGAACCAGCGCAACCGGTAGTTGAGCTCGGGAGCCAGTGTCAGGTTCTGGACGATCGTGAACGACGACGGGATGGCCGCCTCGTCGTCGAACGTCAGATCCATGGTCGTCTGCGACCCCGCCGTGACCGAGCCGATGTCCGAAAGCAGACCGACGGTGTTGCCGCCGACGCCGGCCGGCGCCGTCAGCTGGATGTCGAGGTCGGCCATGAAGTTGTGCGTCAGATTCAAGGTGACGTCGAGATCGGCGATGCGCGGGTTGCCCGGCACGACGAGGGTCGAGGTGACGACCGCTGGACCGGTGGGAATGGTGATCGGGAAGCTGTCCGCCGAGCTGTAGGTCGTGCAGCTCACCCCTTCGTTCACCGCTGGGTACACCGTGGCCGAGAGATGGTAGGTGCCGAAGGTCGTGCCGCCCGTGGGCACACCAACAAAGATGCCGTAAGTCCCGGCCGCCTTGACGGTCAGGAAGAACGACTCCGAATCCGGGGTCGCGGTTCCGCCGTCGTTCACCACCAGAACCACAGGCGGGGTGCCGAAGGCGCCGAGACCGACCTGAGCATTCCACTCCGAGGTATCGCGCTCGGGGTCGAGATCCACGGACACCCAGACGGTGTCCCCGGCATTGAGATTGAGCGAGAAGAAGTCGACATCGGTGGTCCCGGAAGTCGACCCCGAAACCCAGCCGCCGGCCGGCAGAGCCTGGCCGGGGAAGGTGTCGTTCGCCTCGGTTTCCGCGGTCGGAGAGCCGCTGCGCAGCTGGTAGTGCAGTCGGTACGGGTGGATCGTCAAAGTGGTGCTCGCCTGGTACCGCACCCGGAGAAAGTAAGTTCCCGCGGTCGGCAACGTGGCTCCGGCAATCGAAGAAGAACTCGCCCCGAAGGAACCATCGTCGTTGTCGAGCTCGATCGTCGTCGTGCCGTCCGACGCAATCACCGTGAGATCGCTGTCGAACAGCCCCCGGCCGTTCAGGCTGGTCATGGTGGCCGCGTAGATCCGGTCACCCGCAGCAGCGGTGAAGGAGAAGAAATCGACATCGTTCCCCGGAAAGACGTTCGCTTGCACGACACCGCTCGTCCCCGGCAGGGGCGTCGCCGTGGCGGAGGTACCGTTGGGCTCGACCTCGCCCGAGAAAGCGAGACCCAAAAGCGTCGAAGGCAGAGCCGGATACTGCCCGGGCTTCCCCGGCGTCGCCGGCCGGAACGCCTCGGGGGCCTCGGTCGTTCCAGTGTCGAGTTCGACGATCCTAAGGCCTCCGGCAAACTGCTCCGCAGGCGGAGGATCCCCCTTCCGGAACTGCGCCGAGGAGACCGAGGCGACGA
>JANRLG010000094.1:0-26687 GCA_033762835.1 Thermoanaerobaculia bacterium | reverse complement strand
CGGCGCGGAATCCGGCTCGAACACCGATGTACCTTCACCGGGCGTTCCCAGTTCCACGCTGCCCTTGGCGCTGGTGACCACCACCTTTCCCTCGAACAGCAGGACGCTGAGCGGCGCATCCAGCGAGCCGCCCCAGAACTGGGTGCTCGACTTCCTGGCTCAGGCGCTCGGTTCGCCCTACTCGGCCGAACCCAACAACGACCCGCTGGCCACCAAGGTGCTCCAGAAGATCCCGGCCGGGGACGGCCAGGAAGGGGAAGTGGGGGAGATCTTCGAGCAGGCCATCTCCGTGCTGGCGCGGGATCGCGACGGCCGGCCGGTGGCCGGAGCCGAGGTGATCTTCGAGGTCACCCAGGGCGAAGGCAAACTGATCAACGAGGACGGCACCGAGGCGAGCCCAATCGTCGCCCTGACCGACGATCTCGGCATCGCCTCCGTGCGCCTGCGCGGCGGCGAACGCACCAGCGTGAACCCGGTCTACACCTTGCGCAACCCCGGGGACGAATTCGGCACCCAGTCGTTGTCCATGGTGATCGACTCGGTGGCGACCGGGGTCAACGGCATCGTCCCGATCCCTGAGCCCTTCCTGGCCATCGCCCATCCGGGGCCGGTGACCCAGCTGTCCGACCCCGACGGTGGGGACGGCGGCGGCCTCGCCGGCCAGTGGGTGGACACCCTGACGGTGGTGCCCGTGGACCGGTTCGAGAACCCGGTGTCGAACGTCACGGTGACCTTCGCCACCGCGGGGCAGAGCTCGTCCTGCGATCCCGCGCCGTCGCCCTTCCTGGGGGCCCAGGTGTTCGACTTCGGAACCTGCACCACCGAGATCCCGGTGCTCGGCGACTGCGGCTCCGGGAGCCTGACCCAGAAGTCGTCGATTCGCGGCGCCTTCGCGGGCGTGATCATGGGCAACGCCGTGGCGGCCACCTACAACGTCTCGATCTCGGCCGCCGGCGCCCCGACCCTGACGCGGCGCTACACCGAGTTCCGCTCCTGCGGCGCCGGCCCCGACGTGACGTACAACACGTCGTTCCTGACCGACGAGTCGAGCAACAACATCCAGGGCACCCGCGCCGGCCAGCGCTTCGAGCGGCCGATCCCCGTGCGCCTGCTGTACGAGGCCCCGGGGTTCGAGTTCGACACCGACAGCGAGGGCAACTGCTTCGTCCGGTTCAAGCCGAACCGGTCCTGGGTCACGACTACCGGCAACATCAGCGTCGCGGTGGGCAACGGCGGCAGCGCCACGCCCGCGAGCTTCGTCGGCAGCCACTACGAGTTCTTCGTCTTCACCGGCCTCACGCCGGGGTTCAACACCTTGCGGTTGACCGCGAGCAACGTCGCGACCTCCCGGCCCACGTGCAGCGGCACCGCCAGCGGCTCGCGCTCCCTCGAAGGCCCGCTGCCAGTGGTCTACAGCCTGTTGCCCAAGGTCGACACGGTGGCACCGAACCCGATCCTCTTGAACGACCGCGGTAACACGGCGACGACGGTGAAGATCGCGGGGACGCTCGAACCGACCTCCTACCGCGCCTGGTCTCTCGAGGTGGCGCTCTACGAAGAAGGCAACCTGATCGGCCGGGTGGTGAGCCCCTCTCGGCAGGGACCCTCCGAGGTCACGCTGCCCCGGGGCATCGCCTTCGACGTCGAAAAGGTCTACGAAGCGGAGCTGGTGGCTAGTCGCGGCACTCTGGTGGAAGCCAAGAGCGACCGCTTCCGGCTGCCGCTCTTCCAACAGATCTTCACCAACGTTTCGCCCTCGGTTTCGCTGTTCCAGGAAGTGGACATCGTCAACGAGCGGCTCTGTCAGATCGGCAGCTCGTTCATGTTCACGACCACTCAGGAGGCCGAGATCACCCTCGCCTTCCAACGGATCGAGAGCGTCTCGACGAGTGGTGAGCCGAACCTGGGCGACGAGGAGCTGTTGATCGATGCCGAGACCTACCCGGCCGGTGACCACCAGCTGACGATTTTGGTCTCCGACCTGCTGCCCGGTGATTACGTCTTCGAGATCCGCGGTATCTCGGCGGTGGATGGCCACGAGGACAAGGTCCGCGGTACCGGCAGCTCCGAGTGGCGCTCCCGGGAGCAGCTGCCGGTGGGCCATGCCGTCTACAAGGGCGTCGATTTGTGGGATGGCCACCTCTCCGTGGTGCGCCAGGACATTCTGGTGCCGGGCCGCGGGCCGGACCTCGAGCTCGTCCGTTCTTACGGCTCCAACGCCAGCAAGCAGCCGGGACCCATGGGCGTCGGTTGGTCCCACAGCTACGACAGCCGGGTGGTCATCACCCCCTGCGGTGAGGTCATCGTCACCGGTGCCGCGGGCGGCGGTGGGCGCTTCGTGGACGACGGTTCGAACGGCCTACGGCCGCTCAAGGGGTACCACGGCACCCTGATCGCCAACGCCGGCGACAATTCCTTCGACTACTACAGCAAAGACGGCACGAAGTACCACTACGGCTTCGCTCGCACCAACGAGTTCCTGCTCGAGTTCATCGAGGACCCGAACGGCAACACTACTCGGCTCACCTACGATCGGTCCGTCCTCGAGGACAAACTGCTCTCGGTGACCGACCCCTCGGGCCGCACTCTGGCCTTCGAATACACCAGCCGCAACTTCTTCATGAGTCCGCAGCAGGAGGTCGTGACCAAGGTTACCGGCCCGGGCGGCATCTCGGTCGAATACACCTACGACGACAACGGCAACCTCACCTCGGCGCAGCGCGAGGGCGGCTCCCGCAGCGAGACCTTCGAATACGCCGACACCACGGTCGAGTTCGAGTTCCGCAATCAGCTGATCGCGGTGGTCGACAACGTTTCGGGCGCGCGCACCGCCTACACCTATGAGCGCGGTCCCATCGGGGTCCAGGCGGACGTCAAGGTGCCCTCCATCTTCGTCAAGACGATGCAGGAACCCGGCGGCACCACGACCTTCACCTTCGATCAGGCCGCCCTCGACAGTCGCGGCCCCATCGAGCTGCACACCAGCGTCACCGATCGCCGCGGCGGCACCACGAACTACACGCTCAACAAATACGGCAGCCCGCTCCAGATCACCGACCCCAACGGCAACTCGGTCACCATGACCTGGGCCGAGGACGACGTGGTGATGATGAGCCGCACCGACGGCAACGGCGTCACCACGTTGTACGCCTACGACGAGGACGGCAACCGCACGCTCGAGTCGCTTCCGGTCTCGAATCCCGGGGTCAGCGGCGCCGCTCGGCGCGAATACACCTACGCCGGTTTCGGCCGGCCGATCAAGGACCGCATTGCCTCGACGCGCAATCGCAATGGGGTGCTGACCACATTCAGCTACGACGGCGCGGGGAATCTCACCCAGACCACCGCCCCGGGCTTCACCGAAAGCTTCACATACGCCGGCAACGGCGACCGCTTGACCGCGGTGGATGCCAACGGCAAGACCACGCGTTACACCTACGACGCCTACGGCAACGTTTCCACGATCACCGATCCGCTCGGCGGCGTCACCCGGGCCTCCTGGGACGCCCGCGGCCGGATGTTGTCGAAGACCGACGCCAACGGCAACGTCGAGAGCTACAGCTACGACGCCCGCGACCGGCTGGTCTCGACCTCCTTGCCCGGTGGCGGCTCGGAGACCACCACCTACTCCGACGGCACCCCGTCCCAGACTTTCACCGACGCCCTGGGGCGGACCACGACGACGTTGTTCGATCTCGAGCTGCGCCCGGTGTCGATCACCGACGCGGCGGGCAACACCAAGATCCTCGAGTACGACCCCGAGGGCGCCAAGACGCTCGAAAGCCACTGGTTCGGCAACGGCACGGTGCGCGCCGACACCAGCTTCTCGAACGATTCCGGTGGCCGGTTGGTGACCCGTACCGAGCCCCTCGGGCGTGTCACCACCTACGCCTACGACGGCAACGGCAACGTCACTCGGGAGACCTTGACCGGACCGGGGCTCCAGGAGCCCCACGTCACCGTCCACCAGTACGATGCCCTCGATCGCCGCCACACGGTGACCCGCACGGCGGGCGGCAGCTCGATCGTGCAGGTCACCGGCATGGATCTCGAAGACAACGTCGTCGTCGAGATCGATCCCCTCGGCAAGACGACCAGCCACACCTACGACAGCCTGAACCGCCGCTTGACCACGGTGGACGCGGCCGGCGGCACTTCGACCTTCACCTACGACGCCGTCGGGAACCAGCTGACCGCCCGCGACCCGCTGGGCCACACCCGGCGCCGGGAGTACGACGCTTTGAACCGGGTGTCGCGCTCGATCGACGCCAACGGCAAGGCCACGACCTACACCTACGACGCCAACGGCAATCTGCTCTCCGAGATCGACCCGCGGCTGTTCGTGGTGCGCTACCAGTATGACGAGCGCAACCGACTGGAGCGCACCGAGCGCAACGTCACGCTCGGCTTGAACCCGCCGGGGCTGGTGTTCACCACCACGACCTATGACTTCGGTGGCAATCCGACCAGCGTGCGCCATCCGAACGGCCGGGTCGAGACGATGGTCTACGACGAGCTCGACCGCCTGATCGAGCGCAGCGACAACCTCGGCGCGGTGGCGACGACGGACTACGACGCCAACGGGAACGCCGTGCGCGAGACCGACGCCAAGGGCTTGGCGACCACCCGGGTGTTCGATGCCCTGCAACGGATGACGTCGGAGACGTTGCCCGGCGGCCGCACCCAGACCTTCACCTACGACGCCGCCGGCAACCGCCTGACGCGCACCGACGCCCGCGGCAACCAATGGAGCTTCCGCTACGACGGCCTGGACCGCCTGGTGCGGGTCACTGACCCGGCGTCCGTCGGCACTTTCACCGAAACCACCTACGACGCCGCCAGCCGGGTGATCGCCGAGCGCGACCGGCGCGGCAACGTCACCACCTACACCCGCGACGATCTCGGACGCGTCACCGTGGTCGACGATCCGGGGCCGACACAGACTTCCGCGACCTACGACGGCGCCGGCAACCGGCTCTCGGAAACCGACCGCCGCGGGATCGTCACGACCTACACCTACGACAACGAAAACCGTGCGCTGTCGACCACTCGCGGCGGGGTGGTGATCCGCCGCAACGAGTACGACGACGTCGGCAATCTGCGCTTCGACATCGACGCCAACGGCAACATCGTCGGCTTCGAGTACGACGAGCGCAATCTGCGCGTGTCCGAAAATCGCCCCCTGGCCGGCATCACCCGGTATGGGCTCGACGCCGCCGGCGACGTGGTGGAGGAGCGCGACCCCGAGAACCGCATCTCGCGTTGGACCTACGACCTGCGCCGCCGCAACCTGACCCAGACCAACGGTGCCGGGGAGACGACGACCTACACCTACGACGCCAACGGCAACCAGTTGACCGTGACGCGGCCCGAGGGCGGCGTCTGGACTCGCGAGTACGACGACGCCAACCGGCTGACCTCGGTGGCCGACCCGCTGTCGAACACGACGCGCCACGAGTACGACGAGAACGGCAACCGCACGCGCACGACGGATGCCCGCGGCAAGAGCGTCACCTTCGAGTACGACGCCCTCGATCGTCAGACGCTCCTGACCTACGCCGATGGTGCCACCGAAGTCCGCACCTACGACGGCAACGGCAATCTGGCCAGCCTGACCGATCCCAAGCTGCAGGCGGTGACCTACACCTACGACGAGCTGAACCGCGAGATCCGGCTCGACTACGGCCCGGCGACGCCGTCCACGGGCGACGACCTGGTCTCCCGGGCCAAGACCTTCGACGGCAACGGCAACCCCTTGACGGTGACGGATACCTACGCGGGCGCGAGCGGCTCGCGGCAGACCAGCTACACCTACGACTCCTTCGACCGCCCGCTGACGATGACCGATCCGCGCGGCGAGGTGATCTCCTGGGCCTACGACGCCAACGGCAACCGCACGCGCCTGACCGACCCGGACGGCCGGGTCACGACCTACGCTTTCGATGCCAACAACCGCCTGACCACGGTCACCGTGCCGGCCTCCGGAGTCACGCAGTACGAGTACTTCCGGAACGATCTGCTGCGCCGGATCGCCTATCCCAACGGCACCGAGGCTCGCCACACCTACGATTTGGCCAACCGAGCCCTGCGGGTGGACAACCAGCGGGCCGGCGCCACGATCTCGAGCTACCAGTACAGCTACGACCGCAACGGCAACCGCACCCAACAGATCGAGGTCAACGGCGGCGCCGCCGAGACGACGACTTACGACTTCGACGGCGCCGACCGCTTGACGCAGGTGATCTATCCCGACAAGACCGTCGACTACGGGTACGACCCGGTCTCCAACCGGGCCACCGAGATCACGACCGTCGCGGGCACGGTAACCTCCAGCAAGACGTTCACTTATGACGACCGCTCGCGGTTGGTGTCGGTGGTCGACTCGGTGGACGCCGCGCGCAGCGTCGACTACGCCTTCGATTTGAACGGCAATCAGATCCAGCGCACCCAAGGCGGCGTGCCGCTCGACTTCGCCTACGATGCGCTCGACCAGCTGGTCGAGGTCCAGCGCGGCGGCACGCTCGTGGGCCGCTTCCTCTACGACCACGAGGGCATGCGCGTGCGCCGTCTGCTCGACGGGCAGATCCTGCGTTACGTCTACGACGACTCGTCGGTGCTGCTGCAAACCGACGACGCCGGCAACACCATTGCCCGCTACGAGTACGGTCCGGACCGCCTGCTGTCGATGGTACACGCCACCGAAGGCCGGCAGTTCTACCTCTTCGACGGTCTGCGCTCGATTGCCGACCTGACCAAGCCCGACGGCACGGTGCAGGTGCGTTACCAGTACGACGCCTGGGGCAACTACCGGTCGCAAAGCGGCTCGTCGTTCAATCTGTTCGGCTTCACCGGCTACGAGCACGACGGCCCGATCGGCCTCTACTACGCCAAGGCCCGGTTCTACGACCCGGAGACCGGCCGCTTCCTGACCGAGGATCCGTTCCCCGGCCGGGCGCTCAACCCGCCGTCCCTGCACCGGTACCTGTACGCCTATTCGAACCCGACGGTGTTCGTCGACCCGAGCGGCGAGATCGCGCTCATCGACAACCTGATCGGCGGGCTCGTGTCGGTGGGCGTGGGGTACGGCGTGTCGCTGATCACCGGCGAGGAGTACACGGCGGCGGATGCCGCGGTGGACTTCGGCGTCGGCGCCCTGACCTCGGGCCTGTCGTCGATCGCCAAGCTCCAGAAGCTCGGCAAGGTGGCCCGCACGGTGACCAAGGTGGCCGCCGAAACGGCGGTGGACGTCGCCGGGGAAGCGGTCCGTGCCGAGTTGAAGGGGGAAGAGTTCAACCCGGTGCAAGCGGCCGTCGGCTCGGTCGTCGGCCAAGGCGCCGGCAAGGTCGCCGAGGTCGGTGTCAAGATGATCGCCGACAAGGTCACCGAACGCGTCGCCAAGGCCAGCGACGCCGCCGACGGCGGCAAGCCCCGCCCCGACGTCACCCCGGACTCGAAGCCCACCGGCGAACCCGAGGTCCGCCCGCGCACGGCGGAGACCGAGGCACCTCCGGCCCGGACGCCGGACGCCGAAGCCGGTCGCGTCGACACCGGCAGCCCGAGCCCGGGCAGCCGCTCGACCGCCGAGAAAGCCGCCGCCCCCGAGCCGCCCGCGCCTTCGGCTTCGAAGTCGCCCACGGCGGTGACCACCGAGTCGCCGAAGTTCGGCGTCGAAAGCGGCATGACGGTCGGGACGAAGGGCGCGGCGCCGGAGGTAGCTCCGCCGTTCAAGACGGTACCGACTTCCGGTGTGCCCATTACTGCGCGGTCCGGAGTCACCACGACGGTGCTCGGCACCTATCGCGACGACACCAAGAATCTCCTCGCTGAGTTGGGTAAGCCCAATACCAATGTGGCGACCCAGGGAGCCAATCCGGGCGGCTTCAACTTGCTGAACATTCCGGACACTGCCTACAAGCCCGACTCGTTCTGGGAGGACTTCAATCGGCCGTGGCTCGATGCCGCCATTGCGCGTGGCGACGACATCGTCTTGGCTACGCGGCCGATCCAGGGCGGGAAACTCGACCCCACGAAGCTCATCAATCCCAGGACGGGCCTCTTGAGCGGCTTCGGGCGGGAATACAAGCATCTGCTGCAGAATGGCTACAAGTACGACCCGGTGACCTCGAGAATGGTCAAACGACCGTGACGAAGCCCGACTTTGGAGCATTGGTCGTAGAAGAGTTGGCCCCGCCGTTTCTGGCGGCGGGGTTTCGCTCTCTTGCCGAAGACGAGAGGAGCCACTTCCTGACCTCGCCGTCTGGGGAGGTGTTGCGGCTCACGCTCGAGCCTCGGGACGGCGTGGCTGTCGACTATCTGGTGCCCGGGGAGGGCGGTGGCTGGCGCTCCTACGAGATGGGCCTTTACCTCGTGAAGCGCGCAGACAAGGCCCGCATACCGCGCACGCGACTGCCGGGCGGACCCCTGAACGAAGAGCGAATCCGGCGGGAACTGAACTTCTTTCGGTCGTTGTTCGAGGCCGTCGGGCAGGACTTGCTGGCCCCCGGCCATGAGTGGCTTTCGGATTACCCCTGGCCCTCGACCCCGCTCTCCGGCACTTCCGAACTCGGCCTCGCCCGGGTCCTGGGAAGAAGCCAACCAAACCCAGGATCTTGACGACTCGAACGACTCCGCTCCCGAGTCGTTCGAGTCGTTCTCCTTCCGCTCGGCGCGGGCTTCCTTCTCAGAGTTCGCGGGACCCCGCGCCGGCCACCCAGAGGGCGGCTGTTGGGTCGAAACACAGGCGAGGGGAAATACGCTGAGGTAGAACGGGGCGGCGGCGAGCCGGCATCGGGGGTTCGTGATGCGTAGATTGTCGCCGGATCGTCCCGAACCCAACCCGTGGGGGTCGTTGACCCGCACGACCCTTGGCTATATCTTGCGTTCTCGATGCCCTTGTGGAGAAACCTCTTGGCTTGGTGGGGGGGCTTGGCCCTGGCGACCGCTTTGGTCGCCGCGGAAGCGCTGCCGAAGCTCGAGGACTTGCGGCTCGATGCCTTCGAGCCGGAGGCCGGCGAGGCGGTGTTCCGCTTTCCCGACGGCCGGCTCGAGCCGGTGCTCGAGGGCAAGTCGGTGGGAAACACTGGAGCTAAGTTGCTTGAGGTGCTGGTGGACCGGGTGGTGCTCGAGCGGGAGAGTCGGCAGGCCGGTATTCTCGAGAAAGTCTGGATGTTCCCGGCCGAGGAGCGCGGTAAGCCGAGCCGCGTCCAAGTGTTGAGTCTGGTGCCCCCCCAGGTGCCCGACCCGCCGAGTCCGACCACCGTCACGATCGACGAGACCGCTTCCCCGCCTCCTGTTTGATTTGCACTGTTTGGGCTTGCAGGCCTTGAATTTTCTGTTGGTGGCCCCGGGCGACCCCCGCTGGCAGCAGCGCGGCGTCGCCCTTCTCGGATTTGGCCGAAGGCTGGAAAAATAGGAGACGCTCGCCCGTGCGCGAACGACACTCGACCCCGCGTTCTCCGCTGCTTTTTTCTGTCGAGCAGTACCGTGGCCTTTGCCGCGGCGTGCTCGCGTTGCTCGTGACCCTGACGGTCTGGCCCTTCGTGGCCCCCACGCCGTCTGCCGCCGAGCGCCCGGCACCTTCCGAGTTCGACGCCCATGCCGCCCACTCGGCGTTCGTGGTCGAGCCGCTGACCGTCTCCGGGGCGTTCGAAGCTCGGCATCTGGAAGATCGCGACCACGTCTCGATCATCGAGTTGTCGGGTGGCAGTTACGACAAGAGCCTGCCGGACGGATCGGTGAATGCCGAGCCGCGAACCGTCGTCGCCCGCGAATTTTTTGCCACCCATCAGGACGAATACGACTTCCTGGTCGTCTTCACCACGTTCGAGTTCGAGACCGGAAGCGCCGTGGCGTTCCACCTCGGGACCCAGAACCAAGTCCAAGGCATCGGCTTGCCGATTTTCGACAACACCTCGTTTTTCGGCAGTGACGGCAAGCTTCAGGGCTACATCGACATGGCGGCCCTGACTCGCTACGGCACGGACCCGCTGGCCCCGAACTACGACTTCGCCATGGGCACTCTCTCCCACGAGATGCTGCACCAGTGGTGCTGCTACGTCGACTACCAGGACGGCCCGACGCGCAGCCGCGGTCTCATCGGCCAGCAGAATGCCCATTGGAATTACCTGCTCGACACCGACGCCTCGGTGATGTACGGCTCGGACTGGCGCCCGAACGGCGACGGGACCTTCACCGCGAACGCCGTCCGCAGCTTCTTCTCGCCCTTGGATCTCTACCTCGCGGGCCTCTACGGCGCGGACGAGGTGCCTCCGATGACGCTCCTCGTCAACCCAGCCGTCGACGGTGCTCAGCTGCCGCAGCAGGGCGCTCGGGTCACCGCCACCGCGCGGACCGTTGAATTGGACGACGTCGTGGCGGCCATGGGACCCCGGGTGCCCTCGGCCGCCGAAGCCCAGAAGACGTTTCGGTTGGCCTTCATTCTGCTGACCCGGCCGGGTCTCGGCGTGAACGACGCTCAGGTAGCGGCGCTCAATCACCTGCGCGACGGCTTCTACCAGCGTTTTCCAGCCTTGACCGGCGGGCGCGGCATCGCCCAGGTGTACCCCGAGGCGCGGATCGAAAACGGCCCCGGCACCGTGGACCCGGTGACCGGCGGCCCGCTGCGTCCGGGCCAAGCCAATCTCACCGAGGCCCTGACCTGGCTGCGCGAGCGTCAAACGGCCCAGGGCTTCTGGCAGGACACTCCGGCCACGCGCCTGCGCGACACGGCCGTGGTGTTGCCGATCCTCGACAATCTCGACGCCACCTTCGTGGGCCAAGGGGCCGCCCTCGGGTTCCTGGATGCGGAGCCCAAGCCCACGGCCGACGATCGTGCCCGCACGGCGGTGGCCTTCCAAGCCCTGGCCACGGATGCCGCGGCACTGCGTGCGGAGCTGCTGAACAGTCAGAACGCGGACGGCGGCTGGGGCTTGGGCGCGGGCTACGGCAGCGTGCCGCTCGACACCGCCTTGGCCGTCCAGGCGCTCGCCGGCCGGCCCACCAACGAGGTGCCGGCGGCCCGGGTCGCGGCAGCCGTGGCCTTTCTGCGCACCAGCCAAGGGGCCGACGGCGGCTGGGGCGCCACCCTGCGCGGCGTCAGCCGTACCGGCGTCACCGCGGAGGTGTTGGCGGCCCTGAAAGCCGCCGGCGAGACCGCGCCGGTATCCGCCGCGCTCGACTTCCTGGCGGCGCGGCAGAATGTCGACGGTGGCTTCGGCGATTCCCCCTCGACCGCCCACGACACGTCGCGGGCGCTCCAGGCCTTGATGCTGTTCCAATCTCTCGAGCGGGTCGATTCGGCGCGGGCCGCTTCCTACCTCCTGGGCCGCCAGTCGGTCGAAGGCAGTTGGGAAGGCAGCGTCTACACGACGGCGCTGACCGTCGCCGCCCTGCGCCGGTTCTCGTTCCCCAATTGGAGCTTCGACGGCACTCCCACGGCCGCGCCGGAGCGCCCGGCGGACGGCGAGCGGGTCGCGCTCGGGGTGCGGGTGCAGAACAGCGGCAACGCCTTCGCTCCGGCCGGCCTGGTGCGCTTCTACGACGGCGATCCGGCGGCCGGCGGCACACCGATCGGTTCCGACGTGGTGCTGCCGCCCCTCGCACCCGGCCAGATCGCCACCGTGACGACGCTCTGGGACACCCGCGACCGCGCCGGACTACGCACGATCTTCATCGTCGTCGACCCGGCCGACGCCCTTCCCGAGCTCTCGGAGCTCGACAATCGGCGGAGCTTCCAGGTCGAGGTGGTGGCCCCGCCCGCGGCGGCGGATCTCGAAGTGCGGCCGGCCGATCTGTCGATCACCCCGGCGGCGCCCAACCTGCTGCCGACCGATCTGGCGGTGTCGATCGCGGTGCGCAATCTCGGTCTCACCGAGGTGGCCGCCGCGCGCGTGGTGCTGCGGCGGCTCGACGGCGCGACGAATCCCGTGGTGGCCGAAGCCACCGTCGCTGTGCCCGCGCGCTCGTCCGTGGCAGCCAATTTCAGTTATTTGCTGACCACCGCCGGCAACGCCACTTTCGCCGTGGAGGTCGATCCGGACGGCGCGGTGGCCGAGGCCAGCGAGAGCAACAACGTCGCCCAGATTACCGTCTCCACCCAGCCTTCGTTGGATTTGGCGGTCGCCGACGCCGAGCTCTCGCTCGAGGGCGGCCCGGCGCTCGTCGGCCGCGATGTGACGTTCCGGGTCACCCTGCGCAATCGCGGCACCCTCGACTCGCCGGACGTCCGGGTGCGCTACCGGGTGACCGACGGCACTACCACCCGCGAGCTCGGCGAGAACCTGATCCAGCCGCGCGCCGGCCAGACGCTGGTGCAGAACGTGGTCTGGCGGGTCGACTTGACCGGCAGCTTGACCTTCACCGTCGAGCTCGATCGCCAGCAAGTGGTTCCCGAGCTCGACGAAGCGAACAACAACGCCTCGCTCGCCTTCTCGGCAGCCCAGGCCACGGCGCCGAACCTGACGGTGTCGTTCCGCGATCTGGTCTTCAATCCCACGCCGGGTCTCGAGGGTTCACCCGAGACGATCTCGATCCTGCTGCGCAACACCGGCGCCATGGCCGTCACCAACGCGACCTTGGCCTTCTACGACGGCGATCCGGGCCAAGGCGGCGTGTCGATCGACCGCCAAGTCGTGCCCCAGCTCGATGCCGGGGCCTCGATCACCCTCTCCTACACCTATCCGGAAGTGCCGGACGCGCGCGATCGGTTGATCTTCGTCGTGGCCGATCCGGACGAGGTCTTGGTCGAGGCGGACGAAACCGACAACCGCGCCTTCGAGTCCTTGGCGGTGTTGTCGCTGCCGGACTTGACCTCGTCCTCGGCCGGCCTCGAACTCGAGCCGCGCTTCCCGCGGCCGGGCCAGGAGGTCAGCCTCACGGTCAACCTCGCCAACCTCGGCGAGCAGGCGGCCCAGAATCTCGCCGTCCGCGTTTATGACGGCGAGCCGACCGCGGGCGGCACGCCGGTGGCGCCGGATCAGGTGCTGCCGACGGTGGCGGGCCTCGGGCCCGGCCGGGTCACCTTCACGTGGACCTTCGCCGGTTCGGGCGCGGCGCGGCCCCTGGTCGCCGTGCTCGATCCCGACGGGACGGTGCGCGAGGGCAATGAAAACAACAATCGGGCAGCTCTCGACGTGGTCGTCCAAGACGGCGACTTCTTCGTCACCGAGCGTTACTTCTCGCCCGACGGTGACGGCCTCAAGGACGCGACGACTTTGTTCTTCCGGCTCGATCCGCCGGGCACGGCGACGGTCCAGGTGCTCGACCGGCGCAACCGCGTGGTGCGCAGCAGCTCTCCCTACACCGGCGTGTCCGCGGGCGAGTTCCCGTGGGATGGCCTCGACCAACGCGGTCGCGTGGTGCAGGACGGCGCCTATCGGCTGCAGCTGGTGACGCCCGAAGGTGTCGTGCGCGGCGCGACCACGGTCACCGTCGACACCAACCGTTCCTCGCTGATCGAAGCCGTAGGCACCGAGTTCGAGCTGTTCTCGAACTTGACCTGCGAGCCGCGTTCCCCGCAGCGGCTGGTGTTCGGCCGCGAGGAAGACGAGTTCATCTTCAACCTCCAAGCCGGGGATCCGAGTTTCCCGCCGGGCTTCTACAAAGTCACCAACACCGGTGGCGATTTGAAGCCGATCCTCTCGGCCACGTGGGCGCCTTTCGCCAGCGTGGAGGACTACGAGCTGGCTCCGGACGGCCTCACGCTGGCCTACACGCTGGCCGGGCAGTTCACCCCCGGAGGGCCCTTCGGCTACCAGCTGTGGGTCGCCAACTCGGACGGCACGGGCCAGCGCAAGATCGGCGACAACCTGGGTTACGACTTGTTCGGCTTCTCGAGCAACGGCAAGACCCTCTACATGGCGGACGCCGAAGCCCGCCGTCTCCTCGCCATCGATTTGACCGGCTTCTTGCCGCCACGGACGGTGTACTCCGGCTTCGGGCTCTACGGCTACACCCTGCTGCTGTCGCCGGATCGCACGCGAGTGGTGCATCAAGGGTTCGATCCCGAGACCGAGAACCCGGTTCTGGTGATGATCGATCTCGAGAACGCCACCGCTCAGGAACTCCTGGAGCTCGGCTACAGCTACCCGCAGCCGACCTACTCGTGGTCGCCGGACAGCACCCGCCTGGCGGTCACCAGACCCGATCCCGCGCGGGTCGAGCTTTTCGATCGCAGCGGCGACGTGGTCGGCTCGTTCCCTCTGCCGCTCGACTTGCCGCCCTACGAGACCGACTGCTTCGGCGGTGGCGGCGAGGGTTTGGTGGCCGGAACCGAGGCGATTTCCCTCGAGCAGTATGCCGCCGGCATCGACACGCGGGTCGCGGTCAGCCCGCAGGCCGTCGGCGGTTACGGCGGCGTTTGTGAAGCGTTTGCGGACCATCTCGGGACTCCCCAGTGGGCTTCGACCTCGGGCGAGTTCGCGTTGTATTTCGGCCTGCGGACGAACTCCTTCTTCCGCTTCGCGCGCATTCTGCGGGTGGATCTTGGCCAGGGGCTGGTCGAGCACGTCGAGTGGACCCGCGGCCAGGAGGGCGGCGACTCCTACCACATCGACACTTGGAACGGTTCGGCGTGGCAGGAGCGCGGCGTGCTGCACTACGGCGACCGCTACCGCGAACGCCAGTTCGACCTCACCGCCTTCCTGCCCGATGCCGTCGGCGACTACAAAGTCCGGCTGCGCCAGCTCGGCAGGGAAGCTGCCCATGTCGACAGCGTCGCGCTCCTCGCCGGGCCGCTCGAGCGGTTGCTGCCGACGAGCGTGGTCGACTCGGCCACGGGCCAGAGCCTGACCGCCCGACTGACCCAGGCGGACAACGAGGTGGCGGATCTGTGGAGCAAGTCGGTAGTGGTGGAGTTCGCCGCTCCCCCCGCGGGCCGGCCCAAGGTGGCACCGATTCGGCTCGCCCTGATCGCACGCGAAGAAGATCTCTCCGACCGCGCGGTGGTGCCCTTCTCCTATCCGAGTTCGACCACGGCCTACCAGGTCACGCTCCAGGGGGACGGACCGCTGGTGCTCGATGGCCTGCAGAGCGCCGGCGACGAGCTCGGAGAACCGTTGTTCCGCACCCGCAGTCGGCCGGTCACCGGGCATCCGCCCGCCGACGTCCTGGCCTGGGTCAAGAGCGACGCGACCCACCTCTACGGCGTGCTCGACTTCACCGTCGACAATACCCAGGACGGGGAGAAGGACTGGGCGGCGATCGAAGTCGAGACGCCTACCGGCTGGCAGGAGTTCCGGGTCACTGCCTCCGATCGCAGCCACGGTCAGGTGGGTTTCACCCGCACCGCTCCGGTCCGCCACGAGCACAAGTACTACGAATTCAAGGTGCCCCTCGGGACGCTCGGCGCCCAGGTGGGCGACACCGTGTCCGTGCGTTTCCGCGCCTACGGCACGGCTGCCACCTGTGCGGACGACCCGGAAGCCTGTCAGGAAGGCCTACTGGAGCTCGATGGCACGCTCCACTGGGTGCCCAACGAGCGCACGCTCTACTACGCCAGCCAGGGTTTTGGCCGGCCGCCCGAGGCGATTTTCCTTGATGACGAAGGCCTGCGGCGGCCGCTGTTCGAGAACTGGTTCAGCCTCTACCAGGAGGAGTTCACGGCTACCGGTCGGCGTCTCCTGTTCGACACCGACGACACCCAGAACGATCCGCTGTCCGCCTGCTACCAGCTCGGAACCGACCGCATCGCCTTCAGCTCGTTGGCGAATCTGACCGTCGATCTCCGCCCGCGGCGCAGCGCTTCGAACTCCGGCATTCTGCTCGAGGGCACCGCGGCCGATCGCCACTTCAAGAACTTCCGCCTCGAGTACTCGACCCTCGCCGCTCCGAACGTCTACAACCCGGTGGCGCCGCCGTCTGCGACGCCGGTGATCGACGGTCGCCTGACCACCTGGGTGCCGCCCGGGCCGGGCACGTACTTCGTACGCCTGACCGTCGAGGACCTCGCCGGCAACTTGAAGCAGCGCATCAAGCGGGTCGCTTCGGCGGACCAGCCGAGCATCACCGATCTGTATCGCGACCCCGAGTACATCTCGCCCAACGGCGACGGCGTACAGGACGCCGCGATCATCCACTACCGGGTGCTCGAGCCGGTCCATCTCGAGTTCGAGTTCTACAACGCTTCCGGCGACCGGGTGCGGACGCTCGCTCGCGACCACAGCGTGATCGGCACCGTCCACGAAGTGCCCTGGGACGGTCGCGGCGAGAACGGCCTACCGGTGCCCGACGGTGAATACCGCCTGGTGGTCCAGGACTACGAGTTCTTCATCAAGGTGGACTCGACGCCGCCGGAGGTGACGACGACTCTGTTCGACGCCTACCAGACCGTCTTCAGCGAATCGGTCGGGTACGACGTGGTCGTGGTGGCTCCGAAGCTTGCCGTCGAGGTGATCGAAAGGAATTCTCTGACTGCCGAAGTCGAAACCGGAATCGGCGCCACGCCCTTCGCCTGGGAGCCCGTCCCCTTCGCCTTCGTGAAGGATCTGGACGACCCGAATCGGCTGGCGGGCACCAAGCAGTTGGCGCTGGAAGAGGTCACCAACCGCCGGTTCCGCGAGAACGCCAAGGACAAGGCGGGCAACCGAGCCACGGCGAGCACCCCGCTCGCCAGTGAAGAGCTGATCTTGTCGGCCTTCGGCCCCCACGTGTTGCTGCCGGACAACACCTACGCCACGCTCGAAGGCGCCGCGGCGCCGGACAACCACGTGGTCCGCCTCAACTTCGGCGATGTCCGCTTCCAGGTCGCCGAGACGGTGATCGCGGACTTGCTCCAGGTCTTCGTCCAGTTCAAGCAGCAGGATCAGACTGCCTGGAACGAGGTGCAGCTGACGCGGTTCTTCAGCGTCGGCCAACCGGTCGACGAGATCACTCCCTACGAGTTCGGGGCGATCTGGGACATGGTCGGCATCCCGCTGGGCGAGGTCACGGACGTCCGCCTGCGCGCGGTCGACGAGAGTGCCCACGAGCACTTCTCGAACAAGATCGAAGTGCTCACCGATGGTCTCTATTTCGGCGGCGTACTCTCGGAATCGGAAGACTTCGAGGGTCCCTACGGCGAGATTCTCGACCAGATGTACAGGCGGGCCTTGGCCCGGGGCGACATTTCGCGCTTCGACATCGTGCTGTGGGGCGTCGAGTTCGTGCCCGAGGCCTTCGAGAGCGTCGTTCTGCCGATTCGCAGCCCAGACGACCCGCGGTATGCCACGCCCGTTCCTCTCGAGCCGGTCTACCAGCAGGAAGGCGGCTTCCTGTGGCGGCTCGATCCCTATTCCCCGTGTCTCACCTATCAGGGCAACATCGTAGCCACCACGGTGCCGGCACCGTTGTCGCGCACCCTGCTCTCGAACGGCGCCGGCATCACCTTGCCTTGCCTCGAGATCTTCGGTGGGCAGCTGGCACCGCCCTACGGCGCCTGCAACGAGCCGCCGGTGGCGGACGAACGAGCCCGCTTCAAGCTGCGGCCGATCGCCTACGACGGCGTCGAGCTGGTCTTGATGACCGTCTTCCAGCGTCTCGAAGATGGCACCGAAGACGTGCTGTACAGCGTCAACCGCCCGGTCAGCAGCCGGTCCTACGAGTTCGAGCTCGACACCCGAGATCTGCCGGAAGGCACCGTGGCGCTTTTCGGCCGCCTTTCGAACGGCGAGGGCCGGAGCCACGAGCGGCAAATTCCGCTCTGGGTCGACCGCACCGAGCCGGAACGCCTGATCCAGATTCCACGGCCCAACCAGCGGCTGTGCGGTACGCCGCGCGAGACCCGCTTCGGCCTGCGCAACGTGCTCGACCTCGAGGGGCTGATCGACGATGTCGCCTTTGCCGACCAAGTCGACCTGCGCCTGCCCGGCCGGCTGAATTTCCAGACCGTCCGTCACGAGGAGAGCTGCTACACCGCCCAGCCCGAAAAACCATACGGTCGGGGCTTCGTCGCGGCGCCACTCCTCCTGTTCGGCGACCCCGACAGCGCCACTCCCACCCCCGCGGCGACCTGTACGTCGATCCACGGTCGCTTGGCGACCTGGGGCGACGACGAGGGTGAGACCGAGTTCAGCGGCGAGGCCACCGCCCGCGTCCAGGTGTGGGATCGCGGCGGCTTCCACGTCTGTGAAGAAGTGGATTTCTTCTACGACGGCGAGGTGGAAGGGCCGAACCTGACCGGCCTGCCGCGGCTGTTCTCGCCCAACAACGACGGCGTGCTCGACGAGTTCGAGGGCACCGTGACCCTCGACGAAACGGCCGAGGTGACGGTCGAGGTGCTCTCCGGTCGCGGTGCGTTCGGGCCGGTGGTGCGGACGCTGTTCACCGAACAGACGGTGTTCGACGCCCAGGAAGTGCTGTGGGACGGCAAGGACGACGGCGGCGCCGTGGTGCCGGACGGGATCTACACCCTCAAGGCCACCTTCGAAGACGGCTGCGGCAACCAGGCCGAACGCTTCTACGACGTGGAGGTCGACAACACTCCGCCCGATCTCGCCATCGTCTATCCGCTCCGCGGTGACCCGCTGCCGATGATCGTGGCCGTCCAAGGCGCCGTCGACGACCTCAATCTGGCCTCTTGGAACGTCGACTACGGCCTCGGCTTAGTGCCGGAAACTTGGGCACGGATCTCCGCGGGTGTGCGTCCGGTACGCGCCAACGCGCCGTTCCTGGGCTCCTGGAACATCAACGGCTTGGTCGGCGAGACCGTGGTCCGCCTGCAGGGACGCGACCGGGCGGGCAACAGCGCAGAGGTCACCGCCAACGTCTTGATCACCAACCCGGTGTTCCTGCTGCTCTACGCCGAGGCGGTGCCGGAGCTGTTTTCGCCCAACCGCGACGGCCGGCGCGAGCTGCAGAGCTTCCGCTTCGGGCTCGATTCCGCCTGCCTGGTGCGGGTGGAAGTACGGACGCAGGCCGGAGCCCTGGTGCGGCTGCTCGAGGACGGCACGCGCACCTTCGCGGCCGGCGCCTATGCACTCAACTGGGACGGCAACAATCAGGCCGGCAATCCGGCGAACGACGGGGTCTACGTCTACTACATCCAGGCGGTGCTGGCGCAAAACGCCAACGTCACGCAGGAAGAGTCGGTCACCGGCATTCTCGACCGCACCCCGCCGACGATCGACATCACCAGCCCCAACGCCGGCTTCGTCAGTGGCCGCGGCGCCGTGGCGGGGTCGATCTTCGACGCCCATCTGAGCCAGTACCAAATCGAGATCACCGACTCGCCGCAGGCGCCCGCTTGGGAAGAGCTCGCGAGCGGCACCCTGTCGCGCGAGAACGCCAACTTCGCCGTGCTCTCCGGTCTTGCCGAGGGCGAGTACGCCCTGCGCATTCAGGCCGACGACGAGGGCGAGATCCATTCCGAAAACCGCATCGACTTCACCGTCGACAACACGCCGCCGGTGGTGGCTCTGCTCGCCCCCGAGCCGGGTGCCATCCTCGGCGGAGTCAAGGACCCGCACGTCGTCGCCGGTACCATCGAAGAGGCGCACCTCGAGACCTGGCGGCTCGAGTTCGGCCTGGGTAGTGACCCGACCACCTGGTCCCTGATCGCCCAAGGCACTACCGTGCCCACCGGCGAGACCCTCGCCGAGTGGAACGTCGTCGCCATCGCCGATGGCGACTACACCCTGCGCCTGACGGCCATCGACAAGGCCGGCCAGAGCGGCCAGGCGCGCCAGGCGGTGATCATCGACAACACGCCGCCGACGGTCGAGATCACCACTCCGGAGGCCGATCAGTACGTTACGCGCGCCATGCAGGTGCTCGGCACCGCCAGCGATCTGCACCTCGTCGAGTACGAGCTCGAGGTGGCCGCGGCGGGCACCCAGGGTTGGCAGAGCCTCGGCAAGCGCAACGTCGCGGTGGCGGACGGTCTGCTGCTCAACTGGGAGGCCCTGCCGCCGGACGGCGACTACCAGCTGCGACTGAGCGCCGTCGACGCGGCGAGCAACCGGGCCACCACGGTGATCGCCGTGACGGTCGATCAAACCCCGCCGCCCGCGCCGATCCTCCTGGTGGCGAGCTCGCCCAACGGTGAGGACGCGGAGCTCGATTGGAACGCCGTCTCGGTGCCCGATCTGGCCGGTTACTTCGTTTATCGCGACGGCACCAAGATCACCCCCGAACCGGTGCCGAACCCGGAGTATCTGGATCGCGGTTTGGTCGAGGGACCCTACGTCTACAAGGTCACCGCGGTAGACCTCGCGGGCAACGAGAGTGCGCCCTCCAACGAGGCCACGGTGACGGTGGACCGCACGCCGCCCACCGCGCGGATTTCACGCCCGGGCAACGGCGACATCGTCTCCGGCCTGGTCGACATCGTGGGCACCGCCTACAGCGCCGAGGACTTCAAGGAGTACCGGCTCTACATCATCGATCCCTCGGGCGGCGGCCAACAGCTGCTGCGCCGTTCGCCAGTGCCCATCCAGTCCGACGTGCTCGGCCAGTGGAACACCCTGCCGCTGCCCGAAGGTGCGTTGTTCCGGATTCGTCTCGAAGCCGAGGATTTGAACCGCAACGTCGCCGTCTCGGAAGTCACCGTGACGGTCGACAACCAGCCGCCGGCAGCCCCGATCCACCTCGTCGGCGTGGCCGTCGGGCGCGACGGTCAGCTGACCTGGAACGCCAACACCGAGCCCGATTTGGACGGCTACCTGCTGTTCCGCGATGGCCGCATCGCCAACGCCCCGGGCGTCGTGGTGGGCGACTTGACGCCTTTCGTCATTCGCACCACCACCTACCTCGATCGCAACCTGGCCGACGGTACCTACACCTACGAGGTCTACGCGATCGACCAGGCGGGCAACCTGTCCGATCCGTCGAACTCGGTCCAGATCACGATCGACACCCGGCCGCCCCACGCGGTGATCGTCGATCCGCCGGACAGCACGCGCTTCGGCGACACGCTGTACATCCTCGCCACCGCCGAGGACAACGACGTCGACCGCGTGTTGTTCCAGTACCGCGCGGTCGGCACGCTGCCGTGGCTCGATCTCGGGCCGGCCGACACCGGTCTGCCGTGGGAGATCTATCTCGACCCGCTGGCCCTTGGTCTCGCCTACGGCGACTACGAGCTGCGGCCGGTGGCCACCGACCGCGGCGGCCAGACCGACCCAGCGCCGGAGTCGATCGAAGTCACCTACACCGACGTCACGCGGCCCGACGCCCCCCTCGACCTGACCACCCACGTGGACGGCGGAGACGTCACGCTCAACTGGACCGCCAGCACCGCCACGGACGTCGTGGGCTATCACCTCTATCGGCGCGATGGCGCGGGCAGCGAGAGCCAGGTCTCGACCGCTCCGATCGTGGGGACGACCTACGTCGATGCCGGGTTGCCGGATGACACCTATCTCTACTGGGTCACTGCGATCGACGGCGCGGACAACCTGTCCGACCCGTCGAACGAAGCGATCGCGATCGTCTATACCCCGGTCTTGACGCGGCGGTTGACGCCCACCCTCGACACCACCGTGACCCTCGAAGGCTGCGGACTGGTGGAGGCTTCGACCGGCGGCACCCTCACTTCCCCGTCGGGCACCACGGCGATTCCGGTCCAGCCCCTCGATGAGAATCGTTGTTTCAGCCTGCCGGACGTTCCCCTGGCTCTCGGCCGCAACGCCATTTCGTTGCGGCTCACGGACCCGGCGGGCAACGTCAGCAAGGCCGCCACGGGCTACCTGGTCTCGGTAGAGCGCCCGAGCGCGCCGACCGGCCTCGCGGCCACCGCCAGCGCGAATCGCATCGACCTGACGTGGAACCCCAACCCGGAGTCGAACATCCAGGGTTACCGGGCGTTCCGCGACGGCGCGGCCATCGGCACCCAGGAGAGCCGGGTGACCGGCCTGACCGCCACGGCGAGCTCGGCTCTGACCCCGCCCGCCCGTGCCGTCGACGGCATCGCCAGTACCTACTGGGCACCCGCGAGCCCCTACCAGGGCGAGACGATCACGTTCCAGCTGCCCACGAATCGGGTCGTGACGCGCCTCGAGGTCGATTGGGGAGTGTCCTTCCTGGTTCACGGCGTCTACGGGTTCGATCTCGAAGCCTGGGACGGCGAGAGCTGGGTATGGCTCGCCCAAGTGGGCTACGCGGGAACCACCACGGCCTTCACCTTGCCGCGGCCCTACGGCACGGACCGCCTGCGGCTCACCCTCGGCCTGCCCTTCTTCAACTTCGTGACGCACCCGGTCCGTCTCGCTGAATTCCGGGTCTTCGAACAGGCTTTGCTGCCGACGCCTGCGACCTCCGATCCGCGCACCGACGGCACCTTCGAGTACACCGTCACGGTGGTGGATCGTCTGGGCTTCGAAAGCCTGCCGTCAGCGCCCGCCACGGCCCAGATCGGCGACGTCGAACCGCCGCCGCCGGTCGTCTTGACCGCTACGGTCGACGCCTCCGACGTGACTCTCACGTGGACTGCCAGCGCCGCGCCGGATGTCTCTTTCTACGAGCTGTTCCGTGACGGCCAGCCGCTCGCCAGCCACACCAACCTGGCGGATTTGACCTTCATCGACGCCGACCGCCCGAACGGCACCTACGTCTACACGGTGCGGCCGGTGGACAGGGTGGGCAACCTGGGCCTGTTCTCGAACGAGGCGCCGGCTGTCGTCGCCGTGGCCCCACCGGAGGCCCCGATCGCCTTGACCGTCACCGCACCGCCCACGGGTGGCCGACTCGATGCCGAGTGGCAGGCGGCCCCGACCGGCCCGGCCGCGGTGGGCTTCCGGCTTCACCGCTCGTTCACCTCGGGCGGCCCGTACACGGCGATCGGCGATCTCGACGGTCTGTTCTACCCGGACGAGGACGTCGTCAACGGCACGACCTACTACTACGTGGTCACTGCCTTGGACGCCCTCGGCAACGAGAGCGCCACCTCCAACGAGGCCTTCGGCACCCCGCTCGACAGCCAGGCGCCCCCCGCGGTCTTCCTGCACTACCCGGGCTACCCGGGCCGCGTGTTCGAAACCTCCGAACGGCGGACGCCGATCGCCGGCACCGCGGAGCCGGGCAGCGAGGTCGAGCTGTATCTCGAGGGTGTGGGCCTCGACACCACCTCGGCGGCGGCCCAGCCCTCGATCCTTACCACCAACTTCAGCGGTCGCACTACGCTGGCCCCGAACGGCCGGTACCTCTGGCTCGAGAGCTCGATCGGCTATTTCTCCTACGACACCGGCAACTTCCAACCGGTGGCCGAGGCCTTCGGCAACTCCGCTTGGGCGGCGGATTCGAAGTCGCTGATGCTGGTGAACGGCAGCCGCGTGGCACGGGTGCTGATCCCGAGCGGTACGGTCGAAGAAGTGGTCACGGTCGACTTCGCCGAGGTCGCGGTACCGTCGCCGGACGGCCGGCGGCTGGCGATCCTCGGTCAGGTCGAGTCCCAACTCGGCCTGTTCGTGTACGACCTGGCGGCGGGCAGCTTCACCCAGTTGCTGTTCGATCCCTACTGGTGGTTCGATGGCTCCTCGGTGACCTGGTCGCCGCAGGGTGACCGATTGGCCTACCGGCGGTACTCGCCGAGCGGAGCGTTCGAGACGGTCGAGGTGGCCACCGCGGAGGTGACGGTTCTCACCACCCAGCCGCAGAACGAGCAGGTCCAGTTCGCGGCGGACGGCGCCTCGCTGGTGTACGGCGCCACCGATCCCTCCAGCGGTCAGAATGCGATCTATCGCTTCGCCCTGCCGGCTGGACCGGCCGAGCTGCTGACGCCGAGCTTCGGTTCCCTGGGGCAACTTTCCCCGGATCTCCAGCAGCTGCTGTACGTGGACTTCAACGGGGTTCCCGTCTTGCGCTCCCTCGCTGGCGGCGAAGAGGTTTCGCTCGAGCCGTTCGTCGGCAGTGGCTTCTTCGATCGCTCCTTGTGGACGCCGAGCGGCTACCTGATCGTCTCGACCTCCGGCTACCAGGCGCGCATCGAACCGGCTGGACGCTTCGAGTTTGCGCCCGTCAACTTGGCCGTGGGCGACAACTCGTTCACCGCCGAGGCCACCGACGCCGCCGGCCAAACCGGGCCGCGTTCGGAGGAGATGGTGATCCGCATCGCCGCCGCGGATCGGCCCGACTTGGTGATCACGGCGAGCGACATCGTGCTGCTGCCCGCCGTCGCGCGCACGGGGCAGACGGTACGAATCGCGGTCACGGTGGAGAACCGCGGTGCCCAGGCGGCGCCCGCCTCCGAGCTGTCGATCGTGGTGCTCGGTCCCGACGGCTTCAACACCGTCGTCGTGAACGGCCCCGCCCTGGCTGAGCTGGCCCCCGGCGGACGCCAGACGGTGGTGCGCGACGTGGTGGTCGGTACTACCGCGGGCACCTACACGGTGGCCGCCGGCGCGGACCCCTTCGGCCGCATCGCCGAGGTCGACGAGCTCAACAACCGCACCCAGGTCTCGCTGCCGGTGCTCGCGCCCGGCCAGCCTCTGCTCGACGTCACCACCGACCGGGTGTTGTACTTCGCGGGGGACCCGGTGGTCGTCACCGGTCGCGTCACCAACGGCGACGAAGCACCGTTCAGTGGCCGCGTGCTGTGGTCGATCGTGGACGAGGACGGCTTCCTGGTGGAGACCTTGCCGGAGCAGCCGGTCACCGCTCTGCCCTTCGGCCAGACGGTCGCCGTCACCGTGACCTGGAACTCGGACGGCATCTTCGCTGGGGACTACCGCGTGCTCGGCCGGCTGCACGACGCCGCGGGCCATGAAGTGGCCGCCGATGCGGAGGACTTCGCCCTCGCGGCCGATGCCCAGGTGGCCGCCCAGGTTTCGACCGATCGCGGCTTGTACGAGCTCGGCCAACGGGTGGCGATCGACGGTGCGGTGATGGTGGTGGCGGGCAACGTCACCCTTACCGATGCCGTGGCTCATCTGTCACTGTTCGACGCCAACGGCGATCTCGTCCAAGAGTGGAGCGAGCCGCTGGCAGATCTGCTGCCCGGCGGTTCCACCTCGGTTGCGGTCACCTGGCCGTCGACGGGCGCGGCCCTCGGCGAATACGTGGTTCGGCTCGAGGTGGAGCAGGGCGACAACGTCGTCGCCACCGCCGAGACCCGCTTCGGCGTCACTGCCGGGGAGGTGGTGGTGGCCGGCGAGCTGGTGCTCGACGACCGCACGCCGGCCTTGGGCCAGCTGCTCGGCGTCACCTACACGATCGAAAACCTCGGCGCGGCGCCGCTCGCTCCGCTGCCCTTCACGGTCGCCATCGAGGACCCGACGACCGGCGCCGTGCTGGCCTTCGAGTCGGGTACCACGGACCTCGATCCGGGTGCCGAAACCAGCGGCACGGTGAGCTTCTCGACCTCGGGCCTGTCGCTCGGCAACTACCCGGTGGTACTGCGCGCCACGGTGCCGGTGGTGGGCGGTGGCAGCCAGGTGGTGACGCTGCGGATCACGAGCTTCACGACGGTGGACGAGGAGCCGCCGCTGGTGACGATCCTGACACCGCCAGCGGGTGGTTACCTGGGCGCCAATCTGCTGGCCCAGGTACGGGCAGTGGATGCCCTCTCGTTGGTTCGCACGGCAGAGGTCTCGGTAGACGGCGGCGATTGGAGCTTGCTGACGACCGGGGACCCGACCGAGAACCGCTACGACGGCGTGCTCGCCGGCCTGTCCGAGGGCCTGCACCGGATTCGGGCGCGGGCGACGGACAGCTGGTCGAACACCGGCGAGTCGGACGAGGTCGTGTTCACGGTCGACACCATCCCGCCGCGCATCACGGTGGGGGTGGTCACGGCGGGCGGCCAGTACTTGCCGCCGGTGGCGCCCACGGTGGAGATCGTGGAGGAGCACCCGGCGACACAGTCGATCACCCTCAACGGGGTGCCCTATGTACCGGGCACGCTGATTCCGACGGACGGCAACTATGTGCTCCAGGTGTCGGCCACGGACCTCGCGGGCAACCGCGCCGAGGTGACGGTACCGTTCACGTTGTTCACGCCGCCGGTTCTCACGATCGGTGACGTGACGGTGACCGAGGGCGACGCCGGGACCACGACGGCCAGCTTCCCGGTGACGCTCGCCGCCCCGGCGCTGCTCGACGTCACGGTGGAGTTCACGACGGGCGGCGGCACGGCCACGGCCGGCGCCGACTACACGGCCACCGCGGGTTCGGTGACGATCCCGGCCGGCCAGTTATCGGCGGTCGCCGCCGTGCCGGTGCTGGGCGATCTGCTCGACGAAGCCGATGAGACCTTCGAAGTGACGTTGGCGAACCCGACGAACGCGATTCTCGGCGATGCCCTGGCGATTGGCACGATCGTGGACGACGATGCGGCCCCGAGCCTGTCGATCGCCGATGTTTCCGTGACCGAGGGCAACGCGGGCACGACGGACGCCGTGTTCACGGTGACGTTGTCGGCCGCGACGTCGTTCGCTGTGACCTTCGACTACACGACGGCGGACGGCAGTGCGACGGCGGGTTCCGACTACACGGCTTCGACGGGTTCGGTGACGATCCCGGCGGGTTCGACGTCGGCTACGGTGACGGTGGCGGTGCTCGGCGACGAGCTGGACGAGGCGGATGAGACGTTCACGGTGACGTTGCCGAACCCGACGAACGCGACCCTGGGCGATGGCTCGGCCACGGGCACGATCGTGGACGACGACGCGGCCCCGAGCTTGTCGATCGCCGATGTCTCCGGGACGGAAGGCAATGCGGGCCCGACGGATGGCGTGTTTACGGTGACGTTGTCGGCCCCGACGACGGTCGCTGTGACGTTC
>JANRLG010000093.1:0-31721 GCA_033762835.1 Thermoanaerobaculia bacterium | reverse complement strand
TCGTCTCGCGGTACCGTCTGCGACTCCTTAGTTCTGAAGCCGAGAAGGTACTCCCACTCTCCCGGCAGACGGCACTCCTTCTCGGCAAGCTCCATCAGGACGTTGTCCCCTCGGGTCACGGCCTTGTCGAAGGCTCGATCGAGGAGGGCCGCGTCGGCGACCTCCACCCCTGCGTCGTTGACGAGGTCCACCACGGCCTCCGCGACCAACTGCACCAAGTGCGGCCAGCCGCCCGTTTCGGCCTGGATTCGCTCGATTCCCTCCGGCCCCCAGAACAGGGGTTTGAAGCTGGGTCGAGGAGTCTCGAGATCACGCCAAAAGGTCGAGTGCTTGAGCGGCTCCGTGAGCAACAGTCGCGTTTCCTCCGGCTCGAAGGGAGGAATCTCGACCGTCCGTGCGCTAACGAGGTAAGAGGTCCACGGTGCGTGGATGAGCTCAGAGATGGAGTTGCTGCCGGCGAAGGCCCAAATGATCTGCCGGTGGCGTTGAATCGAGTCCCGCACGACCGCCAGCAGATCCACGGGCATGATGCCTTCGCCGATCTTGACGTCGAGGTTCTCGAACTCGTCAATTGCCAGCAATAAGCGACGCTCGGCCCGTCTCAGCCGCTCATCGACTTTTGCGAGAAAGGTTTCGAGGCTCTGGAGGTCCCGCGGTGACTCGGTGTCCAAGCCTGCCAGCACGGAAGGGAATGCGGCAAGGCTCTGGCGAGCGACCCGCTGAGCAAAGCTCTCGAGGCTCGAGAAAGCAGCGGCCGAATGCATCGAGAGATTGGCGATGCCCAACTGGGGCGGCATGAACCCCGGCAGGTTCTCGAGAAGGGTCGTTTTGCCCATGCGGCGCCGGCCATAGATCAGCAGACCGGGGCAACCCGCGGCGAGCATCACCTGACGCTCGAGCTCGTGGAAGAGCACGTCTCGATAGAGAAAGGCCTCCCGGTCACGATCGACGGGGTCGCCGGCGCGGAACACTTGCCCGTTCAGCTCACGGCTCAAGGCCCTTCGGGCCTCTTCGAGCTGTCGCCGCGCCACATCGAGCCACTTTCCCGCGGACTTCCGGAGCTCGATCGACAACGGCGGCCTGAAACCGGCGATCTGGCTTCGAAAGGCTTCGACCTCCTTGACCACCAGCGCGGAATAGGGCTCCCGCAAAAAGGGCCGGTGCAAGGTGTCGAGCCGCGCTTGGGCCGCCGCAACCTCCTGTACCCGGCGCCGAACCTCCGGGACGTCAGTGAGGAAGCCCTTGTCGCTCTCCGGTAAGGCGGCCAGCGCCTCATCCAGCCGCGCCAGCTCCACCAACTTCCCTGCCCGGCGAGTCACCAGAATGGCTTTGGCCCGGAGAGCCGCTCGGCGCTGACCCGGGTAGGCGTCGATCAGCTGCTCGATCTCACTCTCGCCAAGATCCGGATTCTGCTCCGTGTAGGCAATGAGTAGGCGATTGAGGCCTGGGAAGGGCAAGGCACGAGCTGGAACCCGGGCTACGGGGTGCGATAGATAGTCTTGAGGTCTCACTTGGGGCCAGAGAAGGAAGAGGTGTAGGGGGATGCAGTAGGGGCGCAAAAATATTAATATGTACGCGAGATAAAGGCCCGTGGCAATCGTGATGCCCAGACTTCCACCACTTTGAACTCCAGCTACGTCGGCGAGAAGACCTCCGACCAAAGCGGCAGCGAGACCTCCGGCAAGACCTCCGAAGAATTCGCCGACCACTATTCCGGCGACACTGGCGAAGCAACCAACGGTGAAACCTACAGCGAAACCTCCGGCGAGACCGAAGGTAAGGCCTGCGACGAAACCGGCGGCAAGGCCTGCGGCGAGGCCGAGGGCGCGGCCTTCAATGGGAACGTCGGCGCCGAGGCCTGCGGCGAAAGCGAGAGCGGGGCCTTCGTCGGGACTGGTAGCGTCAGCGGCGAGGCCAGTAGCTACGCCGAGTGCGAGACCAACGGCGACACCAGCGGCGAGAACAAATACGAAGCCGAAGGCAAGGCCGCAGGTGGGGCCGAAGACAAGGCCGAAGGCGAGACCAACGGCGAGACCAACGGCGAGACCGAAGGCGAGGCCGAAGGCGAGACCCACAGCGAGACCGAAAGCGAGGCCGAAGGCGAGACTTAGAGCGTGACCCCATAGAGTCCCATATATGCCGATATTGTGCGTCAACCCTGGGCTTACCGGCAGCTCCGCCACCTGAAAAACGAGCCATCGCAATGAGGTGTCCACTAGTCCGAGATAGGGGAGCCAGTGGAGATAGAGTCGGCCGATAATCGCGGCACGCGTCCACTGACCTAGGCTCTTGCCTTCCGCTTCAACTTGCTGAGGGGAGCTGAAAAGCAATCCGCACCACCAAAGCGCCGAGCAGTGACTAGCGGGGTTCAGGCGGATATCCTGAAGCGGTAGCGTTGTCATAGGTAGCCGCTCAGTCGAACCTGGTGGAGGTTGATCTTGGATAGAGGATGGTCGGCCGGAAGGATCGACATGTACGGCTGCCGGGACTGCACGAGCAGGATCAGCTTGCGCCGAGTCATCGTGAGATGCCGCAGCGAGCCGAAGAGGTTCCAGTCGTAACTTCCCGGCCGATGAGCCGCGTAATGAAAGTGTGTCAGGGCGAGTCGCTTCGGCTCCAATCGATCGATCAAGCCCTCGAAGGTTTCGAGACTCAGGACGTCTGTGGCGGCGGGCAACTTCACCTCGAGAGCAAGGAGAATCGCCCGCATCAGGCCCTCGCGTGTCTCGGTCGCGCCACTTTCGAGGTCCACCTCCGGCAAATGCAATTCCTCGCGGAGATGCTCGATCAGCCCCGCCCAGTTGGCGTTCCCTTGAACCACCAAGTTGACACCCTGGTTGCGCCCCAGCAGTGTCCGCACTTCGTCCCTGGCTTCGAGCCATTGTGGCACCGTGGTCCCCAAGTCCGCGTCACAGGCCGCGAGAACCAAGTCCCAGGCCGCAGAAATTCTTCCACCCCGCAAGTCAGCATAGAGCGGGTTCGCCGAGCGGATCGCCGGGGGCAGGTCGACCTCCGCGACCTTGACTGGGACCACGACGTTCTTCTTGAAGTCTGGGTCGAGTGCGACGGCCCGCTCCATCTCGTGACAGCACGCCGGGCTGGCGAGGTAGTCCTCCGAAAGGCAGAGCAGTTGGACGTCGGCTTCGTCTTGAAGAGCATCCATTTGATCGAACAACGCTCTGCCCAGCTTGAACCGCTCTCGATCGACGAGCGGCTCGGCACCACCGGCTCTCAGCACAGGCACCAGCCGGTCCCAAACCCAGTCTCCCTGCTTGTGGCTGTAGCTAACGAAAACTCTCTTGGGCATGCCTCTACTCCTTGGAATGCTCCTCAGAGCGGGCGCTGCTCCGAGATGGTCTCGACTTCATCTAGGCTCAGTGGTGAATTATGCCCTTGAAGGCGAGATCCTCGTCCGCCGAGCTAGCGCTAGGAACGCAGCACCTTCCGCAGCGCCTCTTCCACCACCTCCGACGGCGTGCACTCCCGCTCGGCCGCCGCGATGCGCAGCGCTCGTTTCAGCTCGGAATCCAGGTAGACGACGGTGCGGATCTTGCCGGCGGCGTTGATGGTGGACGGCCTTTTCGGGGTCTCTTTTCCCATGACCGGATTCTAGGAATGACGTTGACATCGTTGTCAAGCCAGACCTAGACTTGCTCACAGGTGCCCACCACCTGCCGGCCCCCGGGGCCGGGATCTTTGAAGCGGCCCGACGACGTGTTGGTACCACGGCGCCGGGCCTAGCCACCCATGGAGGAAGGACCACCATGAGCGACCTGCCCGATTGTAGACCCTACCGGGAACGCGACCACATCTTGCGCCGGACCTTCGCTTGGAGGTTTCGGCAGCGGGAGGACGCGGAGGCGTTGACGCGCCTCGGCGAAATTCTTCAGGAATGGATGTACGAGACGAACCAGTTCGGCCCCGACGAGGAGGCCGAGCTGCCGGCGGCTGACCTGGCCGCGGCGGGTGCGGACCTGCTGCTCGTCGCCGATTTTCTGGAGCAGATCGCCCGCGAGCGCTTCGATTGCGGACTCGGCGAGGACGAGGTGCGCCGGTGTGAGCGCGCGGAGGGTTGGGCCGAACAGGCTCGCTCCCTCGGCGAGATCATCCGGCGCGACTGTGCCCCAAACGGCGGAGACGGGCTCGAGACCAGCCTCTAAAGGCGGAGGCGGGCGGGTTTTGCCACCCCGCCCGCACCCCGCCGCCTCTCGCCGTGGCCCACGGTGCGCCACCCTGACATACCGAACTGGACAAATCCGAAATCCTGGTCCTAGGGTCGCCGATCATGAAGACGCAAGACTTCCTCCCGTTCCTCGAAAAACTCTTCCGCGCCGCCGAGATGCTGCCCCGCCTCGACGAGATCGAGCGCCGGCTAAACAGCCTCGAGCAGGGCAAGAACCTGAAGCTCTTCTCGACCGAGAAGGAGCTGGCCAAGGAGTACGGCCTGAACGAGCGCACCATCCGCGGTTGGCGCAGCCGGGCCAGCGTCAACGGCTTGCAGAGCTGCATCCTCCGCCGTGGTCGCAAGGTGCTCTACGACCGCGCCCGCTTCCGCCAGTGGGTCGAGCAGGCCCGCGGCCAGCTCCGGGAAACTAACCTGTGAGCAGCCGCTTGACGAACTGCGGGGCGACCTCGGACCGGTACACCTGGGCCAGGTGGACATATCGGCGGGTCATGTGGAGCGAGTTGTGACCGAGATGCATCGCGATCTCGGGGCCGGAGCAGCCCACCATGGCCTTCCAGGTGGCCGAAGTGTGGCGCAGGGTGTACCAGACCACGTCAGACAGCCCGGCGCGCTTCACGGCGTTCTCGAAGGCGCCGCGCGGGAAGATCGGATCACCCTCGAAGCCCCACACCCAGCGCCGAGACGGCGAGCCGGCGCAGGCCGTCCGCAGGGCCTCGAGCCCCACGCCGTGGAACTGGAGCACCCGCGCCTGGTTCGTCTTCGTCGACTCCGCCCGGAGGTAGGCAACGCCGCGCTCGAGGTCGAGAGCGGTCTTCTCCATCGCCAGCAGCTCGGACGTCCGAGCACCGCAGGAAAGCGCGGCGTGGAAGAGCAGCACGAGCCAGCGGTTCGAGGACTCGCGACAGGCTTCCTCGAGCTGGTGGTATTCGGGGTCGAAGAGGAAGCGGTCCCGGCCCCGAGACTCCGGCAGGGCGTCCACTCCATCCAGCGGGTTCTTGATCCCGTAGTAGGGCCGGGCGACCTTCCGGTAGACGGCGCTCAAGACCGAGAGGGCGCGGTTCACGGTGGAGGGCTTGCGGCCCTCTCGGAGCATCTCGTCCCGCATCCGGGCCAGGATCTCGGAAGAGAGCGTGGACGTGTTGAACGCCCGCAGCTTCTTGCGCCAGAACTCGAGGCGATCGTGCACCGTCGCCCGCGTCGAGGGCCGCAACAGCACGAAGGCCGGCGAGGCCTCGTACTCGTCGATCAGCTGGGGCAGAAGGAGCACGGGCGCCGGTCGCGCCTCGCCGAGCAGGATCTTCCGCTCCAGCTCCCTTGCCCAGCGCTCAGCATCGTCCTTCCGCGCGAACTGGCGGGACTGCGGCGGGTAACCCTGCCGCCGGACCTGAGCTTCCCAATGGACTTTCCCCGACTTCGTGGGACGGCGTCGAATGCTTGCCACGGCCCCAATTCTTCCGGGATGTGTGGCGAATCGTCAATTCTCATTGTGGCGCCAGTGTGGCGCCGCAACTCGTGGAGCGGCCCATGCGCAGAGCCTGTAATTTCAAGTCATTGATTCTAATGGCGGAGGGGGTGGGATTCGAACCCACGGGACCCGGAGGCCCAACGGTTTTCAAGACCGTCGCGATCGACCACTCTGCCACCCCTCCGCGGGGTGTGGGCGAGCGGGGAGCTTAGCGCTTGGGGGCGATGGGGCCAAGAGGCTACGTGAAGACGCTGCTGAGCGGTAGCACCAGCCCCGGCAGGAGGGCCGTCGAGAGTATGTCCTCGGCCTCGGCCGAGAGCTCTGGGAGCCGGTGGAAGGACCCGTTTTCTAGGCGGTAGACGGTGGCGGTTTCGAGCAGCGGATCGAGCACCCAGAACTCGCGCACGCCGAAGCGCTCGTAGAGCTTACGTTTGGTGACGAGGTCGTACTTGCGGCTCGATTCCGAGAGGATTTCGACCACGAGGTCCGGCGTGCCCTGAATGTTGTCCTCGGTGACGATTTCGGCATTGGCGGCGGCGACGAAGACCAAGTCGGGCTGCACGACGTCGACGTCGGAGAACAGGACGTCGAACGGTGCGGCGAAAACTTGACCGAGGCGGTTCTGCCGGGCGAAGGAATGAAGCAGCGCAGTGAGGGCAACCGACACCGATTGGTGTTTGCGCTTCGGAGATGGGCTCACGTAGTGCTCTCCATCGACGATCTCGTGGCGCCGGCCATCCTCCGGCCACGCGCAGTAATCCTCGTAGGTCAGGCGAGCGGTGAGCGGGTAGACGGCCATGGCGCAGACAGTTTACTCCCAGCGCGTGACGGGCGTCACCGGTGCCAACGGGCCCAGCGGAGCGTCGCCGCGGTAGAGCACGCGCTCGAGGAAGAGCCCCGCGGCGGGTGCCGTCCACTCCGCCGGAGTGCCGCGGCCGGGGGGCGGCGGCTGGCCGGCCAGAAGGCGCGCGAAGCCGTCGACCGAAAGCTCGCCGGTGCCGACTCTGACCAAGCAGCCGACCACCCGGCGCACCATGCGCCAGAGGAAGTGGGAGGCGGCGATGCGCACTAGGATCAGGTCCCCCTCCGATGCGACCTCGACCCGCTCGACCTCCACCAGGGTACTTTCTTGATCCTCGGGGCGTTGGCAGAACTGGGCGAAGTCGTGCCGGCCGGGCACGAGCGCCGCGGCGGCTTCGATGCGGGCCAAGTCGAGATCCTCCCGGACCCACCAGACGAAGGGCTTGGCGAAGGCGGTACGGCGCTGGGTGATCTGGTAGACGTAGCTGCGCAGAACGGCGTCGTGCCGGGCGTGGAAGCGCGGCAGGGCCGCGGCCACCTCGAGCACGTGGATGTCCTTCGGCAGCAGCTCGTTCAGCGCGCGCTGGAGCTGGGCCGGGCCGCCGCGCGGCGCCTGGCGCAGGCGCAGGTGGGCCACCTGGGCGAGGGCGTGGACGCCGGCGTCGGTGCGCCCGGCGCCGCCGAGCTCCAGGACCTGGGCGCCCAGGTCTTCGAGCACGCGCAGCAGCTCACCGGCGACACTCTTGGCGTTCATTTGGACTTGCCAGCCGCGGTAGCGGCCGCCGTCGTACTCGAGGACCAAACGATAAGTTTCCATCGCGGCGCATCTTACGCTCGCCGCCGGTTTCTTCTTCGGCCGGAGCCGTGTCTAATGGTCCACGATGGCCCACCGCCTGCTCGCCGACCCCCGCCACTTCCAGATCGCCGCCCTCGGCGGACTGCTGATCTACGGCGTCTTGGGGCTGGATTTCGACGTGCGTTGGGACGTTGTGCTGGTCGGAGTCGTCACCGCGCTCGCGGTGCAGGCACTCGGTACTCGGTGGGCAGGCCTGCCGCGGTTCGATGCCCGCAGCCCGCTCATCTCGTCGTTGTCGCTGGCATTGCTGCTGCGGACGGAGTCGCTCGCCTTGCCAGCTCTCGCGGCAGCCATCGCGATCGGCAGCAAGTTCCTGCTGCGCTCCCGCGACAAGCACCTGTTCAACCCGACCAATCTAGCGCTGGTGGTCCTGCTGCTGACGACGGACCGCGTCTGGGTTTCGCCCGGGCAATGGGGACACTGGGCCTTTTTCGGCTTCCTGATCGCGGCTCTCGGCACTCTGGTCGTCCAGCGGGCGACGCGGGCGGACGTCACGCTGGCGTTTCTCGGCGCCTATGCCGCGCTTCTGGTCGGCCGGGCTTGGTATCTCGGTGATCCGCTGGCGATTCCTCTTCACCAGATGAAGAGCGGGGCGCTCCTGCTCTTTGCCTTCTTCATGATCTCCGACCCGAAAACGACGCCGGACTCGCGGGCCGGCCGGATCGTCTTCGCCGTCGCGGTGGCTGTCCTCGGAGCTTGGATGCAGTTCCGGCTCTGGGAACCGAACGGTCTGCTGTTCGCCCTCGCCGCCTTGTCGCCGCTCGTGGCGGTGCTCGATCGGGTTCTGCCGGGGCTTCGGTTCCGGTGGCCCGGAGGGGAGGGCGGCCACGGGGGGCCGCCCCCTCGGTCGCGGTCGATGCCGGCTTCGCCTACTCTTGCTTTCGAAAGGGGTGCCTCATGACTCGTCGTGTCCTCTCGTTCGTCGTCGCGGCCCTGCTGATTCCCGCGGCGGCCCAGGCCTTCTGCGGCTTCTACGTTGCCCGGGCCGACGCCAAGCTCTACAACCAAGCCTCCCAAGTGGCGCTGGTGCGCGACGGCGACCGCACCGTCCTGACCATGGCCAACGACTACCAGGGGGACCCGAAGGAGTTCGCCCTGGTGGTTCCGGTGCCGACGGTCCTCCAGAAAGACCAGATCCACGTCGCCGACGGTGCCCTCGTGGCCCATCTCGACGCGTACACCGCCCCGCGGCTCGTCGAGTACTTCGACAGCAATCCCTGCGCAGACCTGCTGCGGAAGGAGATGGAGTTCGCCGTCGGCAGTGGGGCACCCGCGCCGATGGCGGCCGAGGCCGCCGCAGATCGCCTGGGGGTCAAGATCGAGGCGCAGTACACGGTCGGCGAGTACGACATCCTCATCCTCTCGGCCGAGCAGTCCGACGGTTTGGTCACCTGGCTCAAGGGCAACGGGTACCGCATTCCGGAGGGCGCCGAGGACGTCGTTGGCAGCTATCTGCGCCAGGGCATGAAGTTCTTCGTCGCCAAGGTCAACCTGGGCGAGCAGGCGAAGCTCGGCTTCAGTGAGCTGCGGCCGCTCCAGATCGCCTTCGAGAGCCCGAAGTTCATGCTCCCGATCCGGCTCGGCACGGTCAACGCCAAGGGGCCGCAGGAGCTGCTGATCTACGCCCTGACCCGCACGGGGCGGGTCGAGACGACCAACTACCGCACCGTGAAGCTGCCCTCGGACGCCGAGATCCCGCCCTTCGTCAAGAGCGACTTCGCCCGCTTCTACGTCGACATGTTCGGCGAGTTGGTGCGGCGCGAGGGTATGCGCTCGGTGTTTCTCGAGTACGCCTGGGACATGGCCTGGTGCGACCCCTGCGCCGCCGACCCGCTGACCGCCGACGAGCTGCGCGAGCTCGGGGTGTTCTGGATGAACGACCCGAACAGCCCGCGCATGCCGTCCCTCGACCGCCGCGCCGTGCAGGATGTCTTCGTCACCCGCCTCCACGTGCGCTACGACCGCGAGAACTTCCCGGCGGACCTCCAGTTCCAGGAGACCGGCAACCGCGAGAACTTCCAAGGCCGTTTCATTCTCCGCCACCCCTGGCAGGGCAGCCCCAACGAATGCCGCGAGGCCCGCGAGTACCTGACCGTCGAGCTGCCCGCGCGGCAGGAAAAGGAAATCCAGACCCTCGCCCATCTGACCGGCTGGAACGTCAACGACCTGCGCCGGAAGGCGAAGATCTCGCCCCCGAAGGAAGTCAAGGAAGAGAAGTCCTGGTGGCAGAAGCTGTGGGGGGATGGCTAGGCCCACAGATATGATCCTCGGCGATGCTCGACCGAAACGAAGAGCTCCTCCGCCAGATCCGACTCGGCGAAGACTCGGTCCTCGAACTCAAGTCGGTGGTGTTCCGCGGTGATCGCGTCGAAGGACCCGGTCGCGATGATCTGGCCGACGAGCTTGCCGCCTTTGCCAATGCCGAAGGTGGCGTCTGTCTCTTGGGGGTCAGTGATCGCCCGCGTCGGATCGAGGGTGTTCCGATCGAGAAGCTGGACGCCCTCGAATCGTGGGTTCGCCAAATCGCGAACGATTCGATCCAACCACCGCTCATCTTGAGCTTGCGGCGAATCGAGCTAACTGACGAAGCCGGGGCGCCCAAAGCGGTTCTCAAGCTGGACGTCCCCCGCAGCCTCTTCGTTCACCGCAGCCCCGGCGGCTACTTCCGGCGCCAAGGCAGTAGCTGCCGCGAATTGTCGCCCGAGCTTCTGGCGCGATTGTTCCAACAGCGGAGTCAGGCTTGGATCATCCGCTTCGACGAACAAGCGGTACCGGAGACCTCTCTCGAGGTGTTGGATCCCGTCTTGCGCCGCCGTTTCGTGCGGGCCGACTCGGTCGAGCCGGAAGTACAGGTTCTCCGCAAGCTGCGCGTTCTGACGACGGATGACCAAGGAGCGGAACGGGCCAGCGTCGCGGGCGTCTTGATGGCCTCGCCAGAGCCCGAGCGGTGGCTCCCCTCGGCGTTCATCGAGGCCGTTGCCTATCGAGGAGTCGACCGCGACGGTCACTACCAGATCGACCACCGGAAGATCACCGGTCCGGCGGATCGTCAGATCCTGGAGGCGCTCCGCTTCGTTCGCCGAAACATGCGAATCGCCGCGCGGAAGGAACCCGGAAGATTCGAGATCCCACAGTTCTCCCTGCGTGCGGTGTTCGAGGCGCTGGTCAATGCCGTGGCCCATCGCGACTACTCCATCCACGGTTCCAAGATCCGACTCTTCGTCTTCGACGATCGGCTCGAGTTGTACTCACCGGGCACCCTGCCGAACTCGTTGACGCTGGGCAGCCTGGCTCTCCGGCAAGCAACTCGGAACGAGCTGTTGACATCCTTGTTGGGTTACTGCCGAGTCGACCCTCAAGAATCGGGACTCGAACGGCAGTACCTGCTCGAAAAAAGGGGCGAAGGAGTCCCCATCATCTTGCGCGAATCCACCAGCCTCTCCGGCCGTGAGCCCGAGTTTCGCCTGCTCGACGATTCGGAGCTCATGCTGACCATTTGGGGGGCGAACCCATGATCGGCCACCTCCGCGGCAGCGTCCTCAAAGCCACTCCCGAACGGGTCCTGCTCGACGTCTCGGGGGTGGGCTACGAAGTCCACGTCTCGCTGACCACCTACTCGGAGCTCGAGCGGGCGCGGGGGGCGGGAGGGCCGGTGGCCCTCCATGTGTTCACCCACGTTTGGGCCGACGGCTTGGCCCTGTATGGCTTCTGGACGGAGCTCGAGAAGGCGTTGTTCGAGAAGCTGATCGGTGTCTCGGGTGTCGGGCCGCGGCTGGCGCGGGCGATTCTCTCGGGCATGCCGCCGGTGGACTTGATCGCGGCGTTGCGGGCGGCGGACTTGCGGCGGCTGGTGTCGATCCCCGGGGTGGGCAAAAAAAGCGCCGAGCGGCTGGTCGTCGAGCTGCGCGACCGCGTGGCCGAGCTCTCGGCGCTCGCGGCCGGCGAGGCGGCGCCCTCGTTGCCGGACGCCGCGCCGGGTGACGACGAACTGGTCTCCGCACTCGTGAATCTCGGCTACAAGGAAGCCCTGGCCGACCGCGCCGTGCGCGAGGCGCGGCGCGAGAAACCCGACGGTGCTTTCCACGAGCTGCTGCGGGCTAGCCTCGGACGACTGTCGCGCAGCGTCTAGCGCGACCTGCGCGGCATAGAATCCCCCGATGCCTCACGATCGTCCGGTCCTTTCTGCCGAACCCGAAGGTGAGGATCTGCGCCTCGAGCAGTCCTTGCGGCCGCGGGCGCTCGACGAGTACGTCGGACAGAAGAAGGTGGTCGACAACATCCGCGTGTTCGTGGCCGCGGCCCGCGAACGCCGCGAGTCCCTCGACCACGTGTTGCTCTTCGGCCCGCCGGGGCTGGGCAAAACGACGCTGGCGACGATCATCGCGCAGGAAATGGGCGCCCCCCGGCGCACGACCGCGGGGCCGGTGCTCGAACGCGCCGGGGACTTGGCCGCCATCCTGACCAACCTGCAACCCGGTGAAGTGCTGTTCATCGACGAGATCCACCGGCTCGGGCCGACGGTCGAAGAGATCCTCTACCCCGCGATGGAGGACTACCGGCTGGACCTCGTCATTGGCCAAGGGCCGGGGGCGAGCACGGTCAAGATCGACCTGCCGCCGTTCACGCTGGTCGGCGCGACGACGCGGGCGGCACTCATCACCTCGCCGCTGCGGGCGCGTTTCGGCATCGTCCACCGCCTGGACTTTTACTCGCCGGACGACCTCGTCCTGATCTTGACCCGCTCGGCGCGCCTGCTGGGCATCGGCATCGACGCCGACGGCGCCCGTGAGATCGCCCGGCGCAGCCGCGGAACCCCGCGCATTGCGAACCGCCTGCTACGCCGACTGCGCGACTTCGCCCAGGTCCAGGGCGACGGGCGCATCACTCGTGACGGCGCGCGCACGGCCTTGGCGGCTCTCGAAGTCGACGAATACGGTTTCGACGATTTGGACCGCAAGATCTTGACCGTGCTGATCGAACACTACGGTGGCGGCCCCGCGGGCCTGTCCGCCTTGGCCGCCGCGGTCGGGGAAGACCGCGGCACGCTCGAGGACATCGTCGAGCCGTACTTGATCCAAGAAGGTTTCCTGCAGCGCACGCCCCGCGGGCGAGTGGCCAGCCGGCGCGCCTACGAGCACCTCGGCTACCCGGTTCCCCTCGCCACCCCTCAAACGAGCTTGTTCTGATGGCGGAGGGCCCGCTGTGAGCCGCTCGCGGCGGGCCCTCCTCGTCGCCAACGTCGCGGCCGGCCAAGGCGACAAGGCCGTGCTCGCGGCGCGCGTGACGCGCGAGCTGACCGGGTTGGGATTCGCGGTCGAACTCGCCCCCACCGCCGGCCCCGGGGACGCCACCCGGCTCGCCCGCGAAGGAGCCGCGGGCGGTTGCGAGGTCGTTTTCGCTCTCGGGGGAGACGGCACGCTGCGCGAAACCGCCGCTGGGCTCGCCGGCAGCTCAGTGCCCTTGGGCCCCCTGCCCGGCGGCACCACCAACGTCCTCGTGCGCGCGCTCGGCTTGCCGCCGGACCCATTGGCCGCTGCTCGCGTGCTGGCCCCGCTCGCGCCCCGGCCCCTGGCCGCCGGCTTCGCCGCCGACCAACTGTTCCTGATGCAGCTCTCGGGGGGGCTCGACGCCCACGTCCTGGCGAACCTCACGACGCGCTGGAAGCGCCGCTTCGGCAAGGCCTACATCGCCACGGCGTCGCTCGGGAGATTCTGGTCGTACGACTACCCCACGTTCCAGGCCGAAACCGACAGTGGCGAGATCCTGCCCGGTTCTTTGATCGTCGTCGCCAACATCCCCCTCTACGGCGGGCCGTTCCGCATGGCGCCGCGCGCGCGGACGGACCGACCGGGTTTCGAAGTGGTGGCCTTTTCGGGCCGAGGCCGCGCCGCCACTTTGGGTTTCGCCTTCGACTTGGTGCGCGGCCGACATCTCGAGCGTCCGGATGTCACCGTTCGCAGCGTCGGTACGCTGCGGCTCACCGGCGCGTCCAGGATCCCTTTACAGCTCGACGGCGATGTCTTCCCGCAGGCCCTGCCGATCGCCATTCGCCCCCTGGACGTACCCCTGCTGGTCTTGGCCCCGGTCGAGCGCGGCGCCTGAACCAGGGTTTGTTGCGCAAAAAGACAGTCGACCTGGCCGAGACCGCGGAAATTTGGTAGCCTGCCGGTCTTCCACTTCGACAGGAGACTTTTCATGAGTCTGACCCGTGGCGCCTTTTTGACTTTCGCCGCCTTGTTGTGCTGGGACGCCGCCGCGGCGCCGACCCGGACCTTCGAGCGCAACAACGCCCCGACCGGGGGACGCCCCCGGCCGATCGCGACGCCCGGGACCGAAGGCGGCGGCCTTGCCCCCACCACCTGGGGTTTCTCGGCCAGCTACTCGGGCACGTTGTATGGAACGGGTTACTACGCCTTCCAAGTCGATCAGACCTACGCGGGCACCAATTCCGTCTACGGGTACACCTTCAACTATCCCTCCTACGGCCTCGTCAACGACGTGCGCGCCGTGTATGCCTTCGATGTCTCCGGCTTGGCCGCCGGGCCGAGTCCGATCTGGTCGAGCTTTCTGTTCGATACGCGGGAAGCGCCTCCCGCAGGTTCCTTGGGGCTGTCCGCCTTCGCCGAAATCGCCCTCGTATCCTCCGGCGGCACGCACCGACTCCAAGGTCTCTCGTTATTCCAAGGCAACGGCGCCACCAACCTCGACATCTACGACGCCGAGGACTTCGAAAATGCCACGCCCTTCGACAACCCGGAGTTCGCCTTCTCGGGCAACAACCCGCTGATCGGCACGTTTCCGGTGACGACCGGTGCCATCGTACCCATCGACTTCGACGTCACGTCCGCCGTCGAAGGGGATCTTCCGCAGCCGAACGTGCTCGAGATTCCCACCGTGGGAACCTGGGGCCTGCTCGCCCTCGGGTTGCTGCTGGCTAGCTTCGGAGCGGTGATTCTGCGGCGATGATCGCAAACCCACGGGGGGTGCGACGCGGAGCCTCGGGCTTCCTGTTGTTGTTCGCGCTCACCGCCGCCGCCCCCAAGCGCGACGTCGGCCAGTTCGTCACGTGGTGGAAGAACGACAAGCTCACTCGGGACTTGGGCCTCGACGAGGCGCAACGCAAGCAACTCACGGCCGAGTTGGAGAACCTCCAGGTCGGCTATCAGCTTGCCCAAACCCGCCTCAACGAGGCCCGCAAGAAGCAGTCGGCGATGATGATCGACCCGGCCGTGGACCGCGCGGCGTTGGTCACCTTTCACCGCAGCGAGATCGCACCTCCGACGGAGATGATGCAGCAGGCGAACTTCGACGCCCGCCTCGCCGTGCGATCTCGACTGCGGCCCGATCAACTGGCTGCCATCGGGCGATCCCAACCCTTGTTTTTCAGTGCCCGCTGGTTCAAGACCTCGCGCGTCCCCGTACGTGAGGGGCGTGTCGTGATCGAAGACGAATGAGCCCCGCCGCCCTCTTGTTGCTGTCGGTTCTGGGCGCCCCCTACTTCACTCGGCCGGTCGACCCCGTGGCGGACCTCACTCAGCTCAAGGCCGAGGTGGCCCGCGGGGTTGCGCGGGCCGAGGCCTGGCACGCGCGACTCGAGCTCTACCTCGAGCTCGGCGAACTCGACACCATCCCCGAGTTGGTCGAGCTCCTGGCGTCGACGTTTCCCGAGCACGCGGCCTTCCGCGAGGCGCGTTTGATGTTCCTGAGCCTCGCGGACCGCCACGAGGAGGCCCTGGCCGTGGGGGAAGCACTCCTCCGGGACCATCCCGAGCACCCCACGATCCGCGCCAATCTCGGCCGCGCCTACCTGGCGGCCGGGCAACCAGCCCGCGGGGTCAATCTCCTGCTGGCGGCGCTCAGCCAAGGCCCGATCCGGACCGAGGAGTGGGACCTGCTGCTCGAAAACCTCGGCATCCGCGGCCCGAACCCGCAAGCGGCGTTGACCACCCTCGAAGGCAAGGTCGCGGCGCATCCCGAGCTGCCGAGTCTGCGTTACGTCCTGATGGTCGCCCTGGTACGCCTCGGTGAGTATCCGCGGGCGCGGGGCCTCCTCGAGCGTTACCCGGAGCTCGCGGCCCACCCCGATCTCCAAGTTTTCCTGCACTCCGGCGCGCGAAACTAGCAGCATGGCCCGGCGAGGATGGCGGACGCTCGCTTTGGGCCTGGGACTTCTGGCCGGCTTCGGCTGCAATTCCCAGGTGCCCCGGCAGACGTTCGAGAACCTCGTCCTCATCACCCTCGACACGACCCGGCCAGACGCCCTCGGCGCCTACGGCAATCGCCGGGTGCGCACCCCGGCCATCGACGAGTTGGCCCGCCGCGGTCACCTCTTCGAGCAGGCCTACAGCCACGCTCCGATCACCCTGCCCAGCCACGGCAGCATCTTGAGTGGCCAGCTGCCGACCCACCACGGCGTGCGCAACAACATCGCCTACTCGTTCCCGGCCGCGACGCCGACTTTGGCCGGCCGGCTGCGCGCCGCGGGCTTCGCCACCGGGGCCTTCGTCAGCTCGTTCATCCTCGATCGCCGGTTCGGCCTCGCCAACGGGTTCGACCTCTACGAAGACCGCATCGTCCACTACGAGGAGAAGCTCGCCAAACACGAGATCGTGACCCGGCGGGCGAGCGTCACGACCGATCGCTTCGTGGACTGGCTGGGCGGGCAGAACGGCCGGTTCTTCGCTTGGGTGCACTTCTACGACGCTCATTGGCCCTACGAGCCGCCCCTGCCCTTTCGCCAGGCCTACGCGGACCAGCCCTACCTGGGTGAAATCGCCGCGATGGACGTGCAGATCGCCCGCATCCTCGCCGAGCTCGAGCGGCGGGGCTTGCGGGAGAAGACCCTCGTGGTCCTCACGGCGGACCACGGCGAGTCCTTCGCCGAGCACGGCGAGCAAACCCACGGCTTCTTCTGTTACTCCGCGACGACCCACGTGCCGCTGGTGCTCTCCCACCCGATCTACGGCGACGCGGGCCGGCGATTCGCCCACACCGTCCAGAGCATCGATCTCGTCCCGAGCCTGCTCGCGGCCCTCGCGTTGCCCGCCGATACGACGCTGCCGGGCCGGTCCCTGGCGAGCCGCGAACCCCGCCGGGTGTACAGCGAGGCGATGATCCCGTTCGAGGATTTTTACCTCGCCCCGGTGCACGGGGTGCGGGACGGCGAGCACAGCTTCTATTTGAGCTCCGACAAAGAACTCTACGATCTGCGTTCCGACCCGGGAGAAACCAAGAACCTGATCGCGGAGAAGCCCGAGTTGGCCCGGCAGTTCGAGGACTGGATGCGCGCCCAGCTGGCGGCGACGAAGCCCGCCCAGGCCGAGACGGTGCACCTCGACGAAGAGAGCGCGCGCCTACTGGCGAGCCTCGGCTACGTCGGCAGCGGCGGCTCGTTCACCGCTCGGGAATCGGACCCGTTCCGGTTCCCGTCACCGCGTGGATCGATCCAGATGTACCGCGAGCTCCAGCGGCTCAAGCAGTACGAGGCGACGTTTCCGTTCAAGATGATCGAGGGCCTGCGCTCCTTGCTCGGGGAGCACCGGCGGCAAGTCGTCCTGCATCGCGATCTCGGCCGGCTCTCGACGCTCGCGAGCAACGAGGAGGAAGCGCTCTCGCACCTCGAGATCGCAGCCAAGTTGCGTCCGGAAGATCCGCGCCTCCACGTGTTCCGCGCCCTGGGGCTCTACCGCTTCGGCAAGTTCGACCAAAGTGTCGACGAGCTACGCCTGGCCCTGAAGCTCGACCCGTCCCACGCCTCGGCCTGGTACAACCTCGGTCTCGCGGAAGTGGCCCGCGGACGGATCGACGCCGCCCTCGAAGCGCTCGAAAAGACGGTGGAGCTGAACCCGCGGGACATCCTCGCCCTCAACAACCTCGCTTACCTTCACCTGACCCAAAAGAACGACCCCGAACGCGCCTGGTCCTACATCACCGCCGCCGAGGCGATCCACCCCGCGCAGCCGCTGGTGCAAGCGAACAAGCGGTTGATCACGGAGCGCCGCGGGCGGGAGTGAGGCAAGCGCGGATAAACTCCGCCTATGGCTGCTCATCCTCCGCTCGGCTCGCTCGATCCCATCTTTCGTCCCCGCTCGGTCGCCGTGGTCGGCGCTTCGCGCAAGCGCGACTCGATCGGTTTCTCCATCCTGCACAACCTGGTCGTCGCCGAGTTCAACGGCTCGATCTTTCCGGTCAACCCGTCCGCGGCAGCGATTCACTCGCTGAAGGCCTACCCGTCGCTGTCGGCGATTCCGGACCCGGTGGACTTGGCGGTCATCGCCGTACCCAAGTTGGCCGTGCCGGGGGTGATCGACGAATGCCTGGCGATCGGCGTCAAAGGCCTGGTGCTGATCACCGCCGGCTTCGCCGAAACCGGTGCCGAGGGGGCCGCGATCGAGGCCGAGATGCGCACCAAGCTGCGCGCCCACGGGGTGCGATTGATCGGCCCCAACTGCATGGGAGTGATCAACACCGACCCGGACGTGAACCTGAACGCCACCTTCGCGCCGGTCCCGGCGAAAGCCGGCTCGATCGGCTTCGTGAGCCAATCCGGCGCTCTCGGTGTGGCGATCCTGAACGTCGCCGACGACATGGGCCTGGGGCTCACCCAGTTCGTGTCCATGGGCAACAAGGCGGACGTCTCGGGCAACGACCTGCTCGAGTACTGGGAGCATGACGCCCAGACCCAGGTCATCGCCATGTACCTCGAGAGCTTCGGCAACCCGCGCCGCTTCACCGAAATCGCCAAGCGGGTGAGCCGCAGGAAGCCGATCCTGGTAGTCAAGTCCGGGCGCACTACCGAAGGCGCCCGCGCCGCCTCCAGCCACACCGGCGCCATCGCGGGTGCCGACGTCACGGTGTCGGCGATTCTCGACCAGTGCGGCGTGCTGCGGGTGGACACCATCGAGGATCTCTTCGATGTCGCCATGGCCCTCGACCGCTGCCCCCTCGCCCAAGGCAACCGTGTGGCGCTGGTGACCAACGCCGGGGGGCCGGCGATCATGGCCACCGATGCCGCGGTCAACGTCGGCCTCGAGATCGCCCAGCTCTCGGAGGCCACCCTCGCCGAGCTCGCGAGCTTCCTGCCGCCCGAAGCGTCGCTCCAGAACCCCGTCGACATGATCGCCTCCGCCACCGCCCAGAGTTACGCCCGCACGGTGCGCGCCGTGCTCGCGGACCCCGGGGTCGACATGGTGTTGGTGATCAACGTCACGCCGCTTCTGGCCAACCCCATCGACGTGCTCGAGTCGATCGCCACTGAAGTTCACGGCTCCAAGCCCGTGCTCGCGGTCATGATGGCCACCGACGAGTTCTACGAATCGATCAAGGGCCGCAACGACCTACCCCCGGTCTACCGCTTCCCCGAACCCGCGGCCCGGGTGCTCGAGAAGCTCCATCGCTACGGCGAGTGGCGGCGCAGCCCGGCGGACGCCCGGCCGCCGGAGTTCGCCACCGACGATGCCGCGGTCGCGGCGCTGCTCGACACGGTGCCTGCCGGTGAGTACCTGCCGATCGCCGACGCCTTCCGGGTGCTCGAGCTGTACGGCATCCCCACCGCGAACTGGCGTTTCGCGGCGAACCCCGACGAAGCCCTCGACGCCGTCCGCGCCGTGGGTTTCCCGACAGTGATCAAGGGCATCGTGCCGAAGCTCGTTCACAAGAGCGACTCGGGGGCGGTCAAACTCGGCATTCAGAACGAAGAAGATGCCCGCGAGGCGATCGAAGAGATCGTCGGTCGGCTGACCATCGCGGGCAGCCCCCCGGAAGGTTTCCTCGTCCAAGAAATGGCCCGCTCGGGCCACGAGGTGATCTTCGGCCTCTCGACCGACCCCCGCTTCGGCCCACTCCTCATGTTCGGCCTCGGCGGTCGCTACGTCGAAGTGCTGCGCGACGTCCGTTTTGCCGTCACTCCGCTCTTGGCCACGGAAGCCGAGGAAATGATCCGCGGCATCCGCGGCTTCAAGTTGCTCGAAGGCGTGCGGGGCGACCGCGGCGCCGACCTCGAAATCCTCAAAGACGTCGTCCTCCGCGTCGCTCAACTCGCCCAACGGCACCCCCGCATCACCGAGCTCGATATCAATCCGTTTCTCGCCGCCCCGGACCGAGCGGAGGCGAAGGCGGTGGATATTCGGATTCGGGTGGGGTGAGGGGGGCGGGGAGCGGCGCCGGGGTTAGGAGATCGAACTCGGGCCCGAACTGACGTAGGAACTCGAGGCCGTAGTAGCGCGCGCAGACGCCGACCGGCAGCAGCACCACGGCGCCCACGTAGGGCAGCGACACGATCAAGAGCCCCACGCAGCAGGTGGCGAAGCCGACCGCCAGGATGACCATGCCGACGGCGAAGGCCAAGACCAGGTAGAACAACGCGTAGAGCAGGAACGGCCCAGGGTGGGCGGCGACCAAGTCGCGGAGGCAGGCCAGGGCGGGCGGAAAAGCGAGGTTCTGGCGCGCCATGATCGGCACCACGAAATGGTCGATGGCGAACATCACGAGCACTCCGGCGATGGCCAGCGGCACGAGCAGGATCAGGCCCACGACCATCGCCCCGATCGACATCACTCCCGGGCGTAGGCCGGCGCTGATCGCCAGCGCGATCGGCAGCAGGGTCACGCACAAGAAGCCCAGGCCGAGCAGCACCCGCCAGACGAACAGCGAGTGACCGCGGGCGCCGAACTCGGCCCAGGGCTTGGCGATCAGCGTCTCGCCGGTCGTGAGGTGATGCAGGAAGACGAAGTCGAAGCGCGAGCGCAGCCAGGTGCGCAGCAGGACCCAACCGACGGCGAGCAGCGCCAGCACTACGATCACGGCGAGGGCGATCCCGAAGAACCAGCTCGTGATCTCGTCGCGCTGCGCGGAAAGTGGCCCGGGTACGCTGCTGGGCGGCGAGAACATCCAGCCCAAGTTGCCGCCGCTGCCCATGCCGGTCCACAACGCCAGCCAGGCCGAGAAGCCGAAGATCGCCCAGCGCTCGAAGGCGAAGGGCGCAAACAACAAGGCTCGGGTCCGCTGCCAGGCGCGACCCAGCGGCTCGATGACTTCGATCGGTCCAGGAGTCGTCATGGCTCAACCCTCCAGGATCGGCAGCCGCCGCGAACCCGTGGGTAGATCGCGGGGAACGTGGATCGCCTGCCGGCTGATCTCGCGCTGCCGGGCCACGAGGTCGGCCAAGGACGTCGAGGTCAGGATGCGCTCGACGGCGCGCTTGACGTCGAGGAGGACCTCGCGGATGACGCAGTGCTCCGGCCCCACCTCGATGGTGCACGGCAAGGCCAGAATCTGGTCGATCGGCGACGTGTGACCCTCGAGTGGCAGCAGGATGTCTCGGATCGAGATCTCCGCGGCCGGCCGCCCGAGGTGGTGCCCGCCCTGGGGGCCGCGGTTCGAGGTCACCAGCCGATCGCGCGAAAGCAACGCCAGGATCTGCCGCAGATAGGGCTCCGGAATCCCCTGGTGGCGCGCGATCTCACTGCTCGTGACCGGGCGATCTTCTTGCTGCGTCGCGAGATAGAGCATCGCGCGCAGACCGTACTCGCCCTTGGTCGAGATCTTCATCGGCGTTTCCTGAGCGGCAATCTAGCACGGTGGTCGCGGCGCCCGAGACCCCGAGTCCAGCCATTTTGCCGACGACAAAGTCCTTGGACATGGCCTCCGAACACCGCGAAGCGCCGGCTTCCGGGGGCCCCGAGCTGACGACGCACTCCCGCGGCTGCCGGGCGGTCAGACGTCCTGGACTCGGCCGCTCCCCGTCGAACTCCGGACTATCCCCCTAAACCGCTTCTTATCAGCACTTTGCCCATGGCTGGCACGGCCGGCGCGGCTCTTGATCTGTCTTCGGCGCGAACCGGAGAGGAGGTGAGAGCCGAGCGACAACCGACGCGAAACACAAGGTAGGCAATCCCGGGGGTAGGCCCCCCGGGCTTTCTCGAAACGACCAACTTCCCTAGCTCCCAGCCCCAAACCCCAAAAAAGGAGATCCGCCATGCGCAAGTCCAATCGCACCGCCTTTTCCCGCACCCTCGGCCTCGCTCTCGTCTGCGCCCTCGCTCTGGCCGCCGCCCCCGTTTTCGCCGCCGAGGCCCCCGCGGCCAAGGGCGTCGTCAACATCAACTCCGCCGACGCCGCGCAGCTCGCCCTGCTGCCCCGCGTCGGGCCGGCGGTGGCCGAACGCATCCTCGAGCACCGGAAATCCGCCGGGCCGTTCAAGACCCTCGAGGACCTGATGCTCGTCCGCGGCATCGGCGAAAAGACCTTTGCCCTCATGAAGCCCTACCTGACCCTCTCCGGCCAAACCACCCTCAGCCAAAAGGTCAAGGCCCCGCGCCCGGCCGCCGCCGAGCCGTCCCAGCCCTGACCCCCACCTGCCGCCTCGGGTCCGGCCACTGGGCCGGGCCCGGGGCCCCACCTTCGGCAACGAGAGGAATCCCCATGCGACATCGTCAGTACGGCTTCACCCTGATCGAGGTCCTCGTCACCTTCGCGATCCTGGCCACGGTCGCTTCGCTCACCGTGCCCCATCTCGTCGGCGCCAGCGCCGGGCTGCGCGTCCGCTTGGCTGCCGGAGAAATTGCCGGCGCTTTCCAAACCGCCCGTTTGGCGGCCGTCAAGAACCACGCTTTCGTCGCTGTTCGTTTCCGTACCGACGGTGAGGGCCGCCTGACCTGGGCGCTTTACCAGGACGGCGACGGCGACGGCGTGCAGAACCGCGACATCGCCCGCGGCATCGACCGGGCAATTTCGCCCGTGCGCCCCGTGGTCCAACTGTGGGGAGAAGTGCGCCCCGGATTTCCGCCCGGCGAAGCACCCCGCGACCCAGCCGACCCGCGGCGCCGCCTGACCCGGCTCCAGGACCCGATCCGGTTCGGCAACGGCGACCTGGTTTCCTTCGACTTCCTGGGCGGCTCGACCTCGGGTTCGATCTACTTCACCGATGGCCGCAGCCACCTCGTGGTCGTGCGCGTCCACGGGCGCACGGGCAAAGTCAAGGTCATGGCCTACGACCCCAAGCGCGAACGCTGGCGCATGGTTTGACGCTTTCGCCCCGCTCCCTGTACGCTCCCGCGCGATGTCCAGCCGAGCCTCCCGCGCCCTCGTCGTCGTCACCAGCGTCGGAACCGAAGAGGAGGCCATCCGCATCTCGCGGGAGCTCGTTGGCCGCCGTCACGCGGCCTGCGTCAACATCGTCTCGAGCGTCAAGTCGATCTACCGTTGGCGCGGCAAGATCTGCAGCGACAGCGAGTACCTGCTGGTGATCAAGTCCCTCGCCTCGGAATTCGAACTAGTGGCCGCGGCCATTCGCGAATTGTCGAGTTACGAGCTGCCCGAAATCCTCTCCTTCGCCGTCCAGAAGGGGGATGCCGACTTCCTCGCCTGGATCGAAGGCGCCCTCGACAAAACCGGCCCGCCCCCGGCGGACGACGAGGACGAAGACGAGGTGTACGTCGACCTCGACGACACGTTGTATTGAAAACGAAGCAGGGCGCAGCAAGCAGCGCCCCTACGGAATTGCCGATTTCCGCCAAGAGTCTTGCGTTTCGTAGGGGCGCTGCTTGCTGCGCCCTCCTGTCTCACCCCTCGCCGATCCGCACTTCCACCCGCTGGCCGAGCTTCAATGGCGTCGCCTCGTCGAAGGCGATTTTCACGAGCAGCACCCGCGTGTCCGACGGCTTGCCCGGATCGAGCGGCTTCTGGCGCCGACCGACGACGACGTCCGGGATCTCCTCGACCGTGCCCTTCCAGCTCGTCGCGCCGTAACCCTCGGCTTCGATGCGCACGGGTGCGCCGAGCCGCACCCGGCCGGCGTCGAACTCGTCGACCTCGGCTTCGATGCGCACGCGCGTCAAGTCCGCCACGGTGACCAGGGCTTCGCCGGCTTCGACGTGTTCGCCGGGCTGGACGTTGCGCACCAGGACGACGCCCGAGATCGGCGCGAAAACCCGCGCCTTGGCTCTTTGCGCTTCGAGCCGACGGACCGCCGCGTGGGCATTTTCGCCGCGGGCGAAGACGGCATCCCGCCGGGTTTGGGCGCGGTCGAGCGCCTCGCGAGTGCCCACCTCGGCCGCGAACAACCGGGTCGCCCGTTCGAGATCGAGCTCGGCCATCTTGAGCTCGGCCTCGCCCTCACTGACCCGTGCGCGCGCCTCGGCGAGCTCGGCCTCGAGGTCGTCGGCGCGGAGCTCGGCGATCAGCTGGCCCCGTTCGACGCGGTCCAGCTCGGCGACCTCAAGTCGCAGAACGGTGCCCGGCACGTCCGCGGCCACTGCCACCTGGCCGCCGGGGTAGGTGACGACGCGACCGTCGGCAGCCACGCGGTCGATGACCTCCGACGCGGGTGGGGCCGGAGTGGGGAGCGTTTCGTTCCGCGCCGCGCCGCGCACCTGGAAGGCGAGCGCGAAGACGAGGGCGAGACCGAAAACGGGCAGGGCGAGCTTCTTGGCGACACGGGCGAACATCGGGAACTCCTTACTCAGGCGGCCAGGCGGCCGTCGCGAATCTTGACGACGCGGTCCGCGATGTCGCGGACTTTGGGATCGTGGGTGACGACCAGGAGCGAGCGGTTTTCGTCTTTCACCAGGTCGCGGAAGAGGGTGAGGATCTGGCCGCCCATCTCGGTGTCGAGGTTGGCCGTGGGTTCGTCGGCGAGCAGGATCGGCGGCCGGCCGGCGAGCGCGCGAGCGATGGCGACCCGCTGCTTCTGGCCCCCGGACAAGTCCCGCGGCAGAAAGTCCTTGCGGTCGGCGAGACCCACCCGCTCGATGGCGGCGAGAGCCTCGCGGCGCGCCTCTCGGCCGGACACGCCCTTGACGTTCAGGGCGTATTCGACGTTCTCGCGCGCGGTCAGCGCCGGAAACAGGTTGAACTGTTGGAAGACGAAGCCGATCGACTTTCGCCGCAGGGCCGGCAGCCGTTCGGGCCGGCGCGGGTCGACCGCCTGCCCTTCGATTTCGAGCACGCCGCCGCTGGGCGTCAGAATGCAGCCGAGAATCGACAGGAACGTCGTCTTCCCCGAGCCCGACGGCCCTTCGAGCGCCACGATCTCCCCCGGCGCGAGCTCCAGGGAGACCCCGCGCAGCACCTCCACGGTCTCGCGGCCCTCCTGGAAGGTCTTGGTCACGTCACGAGCGGACAACACGGCAGTCATGGCGAGCTCCCCAGCAGGCGGTCAGGTACGGAAAACGAGCGCGGGGTCGATCTTGGCGACCTTACGGAAGGACACCAGCGCCGCGGCGAGACACAGGGCCACCGTGCCCGCGAAAACGATGGCGGCAAACTCGGGCTCGACGATCAAGTTGAGCTGGATCTTGGCGAGCGCCGGACGCAGCAGCCAGGTCATACCGGCGCCGACCAGGAACCCGACCACCGCCGAGATCGTGGCCTGCTTGCCGAGAATGCCGTAGATCCGCCCGTTGCCGCCGCCGATCGCCTTGACCGTGCCGAACTCCTTGATGTGCTCCATGGTCGAGGCGTAAAGCGTCTGGGCGACGACGACGATGCCCACGAGGCAGCCCAGGAACACCGTCATCATCATGTTGAGGCCGAGGCCCGTGGACGTGACCCAGTAGTTGCGGGAGCGGGTGGCCCACTCGTCGCGGGTGTAGATGTCGTTGTAGGGCAGCCGGCGCTGGAGTTCCGCCCGGACCACTTCGAGGTCGGCGCCGGGGGCGAGTTTGACCAGGATGTAAGTGGTTTTGCCACCGAGCTCTTCGGGGTTGATCTCCTGGGCGCGGCGGTAGTCGAGAAACACGATGGGCGTCGTCGTGAAGGACATGGCGCCTTCCGTCCGGCCGCTGATCTTCAAGCGATCCCCCGCGATCTCGCGGTACTCCCCGACGTTGAACTCGCCGTAGCGGCGCACGGCCGAGGCGTCGAGAAAGAAGTAGGGCCCGCGCCGCAAATCCTCGAGGTGGCCGGTGGTCACGTTCCACGACACGCCCCAGCGCTCGAAGTCCTCGAGGGCATAGATGAGCGCGCCCTCACGAGCCCCCGTCGGCAAAGCCATAGTCATGAACCACACGATCAGGTTGTCCGCCCGCGCCACCCCCGGCGTCGAGCGTACGCGTTCCCGCGCGGTCTCCGAAAACGTCTGGGCGAAGTCGATGTTGGGCGTGTTCTTGGAGGTCACCCAGAGATCGGCGTCCAGATGTTCGATGGTCACCGTGGCGTTCGCCAGCAGCCCCGTGAACAGCCCGACCTGGATGAACACCAACGTCACCGCGAACGCCACACCGGCCACGGTGATGGCGAAACGCAGTTTGTCGTGGAGGAGGTTCTTGAGCGCGAGATCGACCATGGCGTCAGGCCTTTCGGGGTGAGGTCCCCGCCAGCAATCCGTTCAGCAACGCGTCGAGCAGAAAATCCGCCCGCACCGCGAAGGGCCGCCAATCCACCCAGTCGTCGTTCGACTTGGCGATCTCGATCGACACCACCCCGTGGACCGCCGCCCACACCACCTGAGCCAGCAACTCGACGTCCTGGAGCTCCGGCCGGAACAGCCCTTGCTCGACGCAATCCGTCAGGATGCCTTTCAGGAACGCGTAGGAATCCTGGTCCGGATCGCCCTTGGCGATGGCGCTTTCTTCCGCCTCCTGGGGCGGGTGCGGGGTCATGAACATGAGCCGGTAGTGATTGGGGAACTGCAGGCCGAACTGGACGTAGGCATGGCCCGCGGCACGCAACCGTTCGATCGGATCGGGCAAGGCGGCGATGCCCGCAAAGTGGCCGGCCAGGGCGCGGAAGTCCTCGTCGCACAAGGCACGCAGGATCTCGTCCTTGGTCTCGAAGTGGAGGTACAGCGCCGTCGGCGAGTACTCGATGCGCTCGGCGATCTTGCGCATCGTCACTGCATCGAAGCCCTCTTCGACGAACAACTCCCGCGCCGCCACCAGGATCCTGTCCCGCAGCTCGGCCTTCTCTCGTTCGCGTCGTTCTTTGATGCCCATAATCGCCGTCTCCAAACTTAACGGCGTTAAGTGTATGGACGGCGATCAGGCGGAGTCAAGGGGGGAAAGGACTTTGAGGACAGGAACGACCAAAACGACCCGGAAGATGAGATTCAACGCCTGAGAGCGCGTCGTTTCGGTCGTTGGTGTCGCTGGCTGCTGGCCGCGCGCGAATGAATTCGCTCGCTACATTCAAACGTCCCTGGCGGGACGAAGAAGGCGGTTTCGTAGGGGCGGCCCTCCAGTCAGAGCAACCCCAATGGTCCCCTGCCCTCAATTTCGGGGCCAGGGCGACTCCGCGGTGTACCAGATTTCCGCCTCGGACTGCTCCACTCAGGATCGAGTTTCGCGCACTCCTCGGCGAGGCGCCCGGAAGGGGGCGGCGCTGGAACCGCTCGACTCAACGTCTCGTTGATCAGGGCCTGGTAACCCTTGCCCGAGCGTTCCGCCTCCGCGCGAAGGCGGGAAAGGACCAGGTCGTCCAAATACAGCGTGATCTGCGTCTTCCCGTGCCTGGGAGGACCGCCCCCCGCTTTCCCTTCGAGAAGTCATACCGGTTCTTCATAAGCGCCCACTGTACGCATGTCCTGCAGACGCAGCAAGCCCCGCCACCGTCACCCCCCAGCCCCCCTTAGCTCGAGCCCCGTAACCAGCAGCGTCGGGGCGCCGATCAGGCCGCCGGTGGCGAAGGGTTCGAACTGGAGGTCGCGGCCGAGGGCCACGATGCCGCGGAGGAAGGTGGCGATCGTGCCGGTGACCCAGGTGTTGCGCACCGGTTCGCGGGCGCGGCCGGCTTCGACCGCGAAGCCGGAGGCGGGGAACTGAAGGCGGCCCTCGGTCCAGTCCACCCGCGGGGCGCCGTCGAGGGCGATCAAGAAGTACCCGCGGGTCAGCCCGCCCACGAGGCGCCCGACGCCCATGGTGCCCGGCTGCAGATAGAGGTGGGACGGCCCCGGCGCGGGCAAATCTCGCCAGCTCGGGCGGCGGGCGCAGCCGATGGGGCGGACGCCGCGAACCGTGGGAGCCTCCCGCAGGCCGAGCAGCGCCTGGCGGTAGGTGCCGCGTTCGACCAACGTGACGGCGCGGGTGGGCACTCCCTCCCCGTCGGCGGGCGCGGCGAGCAGGCCCCCGGGGAAACGGCCATCGTCCACGATCGTCACCATCTCGCTGCCGAAGCGATCCCGCGAGCCGCCCAGCCGCTCGGCGAGCTTGCCGGCCTCCGGCCCCAGGAACAGCGGCAGTAGGCTCGCGAGGACGCGGGCGGACACCGCCGGAGCGAGCAGCAAGTCGGCGCGATCGCGGTCCACCGGCTGGCCGTGGCGCGCCACGTGGAGGCGATCAGCCAGCCGCCGCGCGACCGCTTTGGCCGGCAGCAGGCGGGCTTCGCGCATTCCGAACTCGACGACCGCCACCCGCGGCTCGTCGCCCCGGCGATCGAGCGCTTCGACCCGCAGGTACGCCGCCCGTTGGCGGTAGCGAGCGGCGAGGCCGCGGCTGTTCAAGATCTCGACCTCGCTGCCGCCGTCGTCGAGCCGAGCCGTAACCAGCCGGGCGCCGGGTACCTCCGCCTGGAGCTCGTCTTCGATCGCCGCCAGGAGCGCGAAGCCCTCTTTTTCGCCCACGAGCGGCGCGTCGAGCTCGGGCGGCTCGCGCCACGGCGCGGGCTCCCCCACGATGGCGCGGGAGGGCAGCTCGAGAGGTCGGCCGTCCGGCTGGGGCCAGTGCACGTCGGGACTCGGCGCCCCGGTGCCGGCGTGGAAAAACGAACCGCGGTCGGTACCCGCGCGTACCGCCCAGCCTTCTTCCCGCTGGGCCGCGGCGGCGGTCTCCAGCCCCTCGCGTTCGAGCCGCCGGGAGCGCCCCCGTTTCCAGTAGACCTCGGCTTCCCCAGCGCCCTCGCGGCCGGTCACGGCCCGCAAAACGGATTCGAGCGGCCCGCCGGTCAAGCGCGCACCTCGACGCCCTCGAGCAGAATCGACGGGCTCGACGCCCACACCGGCAGCTTCTGCCCACCCTTGGCGCACCAGCCGGCCCCGGCGGCCACCGGCTGGTCCCCCACGGCGGCGATCTTGCCGAGCAAATCCCCCACCGTGCCGGTCAAGCGGAAGCCGCCCACGGGCTCACCCGCCGGACCCCCGCGGCGGCCACAGGGCAACTCGAGCACGAACCGGCCGCTCCAGGGGTCGAGCTGGCCCCGCGACGCCTCGGCGGCGTAGAGCGCCCCGCCCCGGCGCACGTCGGCCTCCGCGGTCGTGCCGGGGGCGAGCTCCAGGTGGCTCGACCGCGGTGCCGGCGCGAAATGTCGCGAGGCTCGCCGGCCGGCCCCAGGCAACAGCACCTCGTGCGCGCGAGACCAGGTGGCATCCGCCAGCGGCTGCTCGACGATGCCGTCGCGCAGCAACCAGCGCCGCAACACCGCCTGGCCCTCGTCGTCGGTGGCCCGGCGCACGCCTTCGGGAGCCCGCGCCGGGTCGTCGAGCACGTCCAAGCCCTCCGGCCCGAGGCGGACGCCAAGGGCCGCCGCGGGTTTGCCGGAGGCGCCGAGGGTGTCCGCTTCGAGCGCGTGGGCCACGGCCTCGTGCAGCAACACCGCCGTGGCGCCCGGCCCCAGCGCGACGCTCGTGACGCCGGACGTGGGCGCCGCCGCCTGGCGCGCCCGAAAGCGCTCCACGAGCACCTCGGCCACCTGCTCCGCCAGCCCATCCCCCAGCTCCACGGCGAGCGTGCCCCAGCGCCCCCAGGACGCTTCGACCGCGAGCGAATAAAACGCCTCGCGCTCCGCGGCCGGCACCAGCCGCGGCCCCACCACCTGGAGCCAGCGCCGGTGGCGCCGCATCGTCATCTTGAGCGGAAACGCCGCGTGGCGCGCCCGGACGGCCCGGCCGACGGCGAGCGGAAACTCCGCCATCTCGTCCGCCTCGGGCGCCTTACCCCAGGGCGACATCGCGAGCATCGGTTCAGGGTAGGTCGCAATCGGCATCGAGCGCGCGATCTGCCGTAAAGCGTCCGCGAAAATCGCCGAACCCACCCCGTCCCGCGACGCCCGCCAAGCCTCCCGACCGCGCACCAGCCGCACCGCCAACCCCTCCTCCCGCCGCACCCGAAACCCCGGCGCCTCCCCCTCCGGCGGCAACTCCACCTCCTCGATGCGCTCGAACAAGGCGTCCACCCAGTCGTCCTCGCGGTCCGAAACCTGCGAAAGCGCCCGGGCCACGGCGGCGGTATCGAGGGAAGAAAACGGCACGGGCGGATTCTCGCATGGGGGGGCACGGGAGGGCGGGGTGGGTTTGGGGCGGGACGGGAGATGGCAGTAGAGTCGTGGCGTAGCATGTCTGAACCCATCGAGTTAGCGCGCCAGTGCCTGGAGCTCGCCCGGGAGGAGCCGGCGCGGGCGTTGGTGCGGCTGTGGAACGCGCTGTGGGATCACGGGCCGATGCAGACGGCCTTCGGGCGGACCCGCCTCAAGAAGGAGTTCCCGCAAGCGCTACTCGCCCTCGAGGAGGATTCCCCTGCACCAAGCGTTCACCCCGCCGCGGCAGCCTGCGCCGTCGACGAGATCCTGCATCGCGAATCGATGGGGGCCGGCAGCGAGGGCCTTCGGTGGGTACCGAACGAGGGGCCTGACGGACTCACCTATACGGTCCTTCCCTTGCGGAGCGGCAAGCGGAGCCACCTTGCGGCCCAGCCCTCCAAGCCCCCATACTGGTTCCGCCACCACTGGGTGGTCCCAGGGCGAATCCGGGGAATCGACGTCACGGTCCGTCCGGTCATCGACGCGGTATGGAACGTTCTGGCGAAGTCTTCAGAGCTTCGCTTCGCAGCCGGCGGTTTCACCGATGGCATCCTCCCCGATTGGCACCACCCGCCGTACCGCACTGACAGGCTGCTGGACCCGAGAGGACGCTGGACCTCGCTCGAGGGCCTCATCGAGAGCCTCTCGGGCGTCGGAATGGACTTGCTGGTCCTGCCGGAGCTGACGGTCGATGCCGATGTTCTCAGCCCGCTCCGCGAGTGGCTTCGCGGCCGAAAGGCCCATGGTCTCAAGCTCGTCGCGGCGGGCAGTTATCACGAGCCGGGGCCGCCGCGGGGCAACATCGGGAGGCTGCTCGATCACCTCGGACGCGTCCTCGTGGAGCACCGAAAACTGTGTCCGATGCGCGTGGGTCCCGACTCGTCGCCAATTGATGAAGACATCGAGGGCGGGTCCGAGCTCGTTTTGCTGTGGACCCCGCTCGGCCTCGCAGGACTGGCGCTCTGCCTAGACTTCTGCGACGAACCGAGCTCCCCCGCGGCGGAGGTTTGGTATCGAACTGGCGCCGATCTTCTGCTCGTGCCGTCGATGGGCTCCGAGACGACCATCCACGCTCACGAACGGCGTGCCATTGAGCTCGCTCGTCAGCATTCGACCGTGACGATCGTGGCCTCCCAGCACCCCGAGGAGAACCGCGCTTGTGGGCTCTTCTGGCAGCCGGGCGGAGGTCACGCGCGAAGCGAGCCGGTCGTGTTCGGCACCCTCCGACGACCGTGACTGAATAGTTGTGTACAATAGGCGGCCTCATGCGACAGAACCATTCAGCGCTCCTTGCCGAAACACCGGTTCGTCTCTTCGAGCGGCCTCTATCGGACTTTGCAGCAGCCTTACGCGAAGGTGAACCCTCACGGGAGCTCGTCGCGACCATCGACTTCGTATTGCGCCACCAGGTCGCCCGAGCCCTGAGCCGCGACCCAGGAAGGGTCGACCTCGCGGAGCTGCACGACGATCTGGCCCGCGTGATGCCGGTACGGCTGGAAGAGAGGCTGCCCGAGGCGACGACCCGCTGGCGAACGCTCTCCGATCTCGTCAGCACCCGAATCGGCATGCTCGACACCCAGGAGCCCGAGACCGCGCGGAACCTCCTTCACGCCGAGGAAATCCTCACTTTCGTAGCCGCAAACCCCGGCACTACCCAAGCCGAGATCGGTCGTGAGCTCGGCCTCAAACCCGCCAACCTCACCCGCATTCTCGGCATCCTCGAAGCCAACGAGCTGATCGAGCGCCAAGCAGTCGGGCGCGAGAAGCGGGTTCACCTCGGGCGGCTGGAGCGGCAACGGCGCGCGGAAGAGTACCCCGCTGGCCCCATCGATCACGGGCATGAGGTGGCCGAGCCGCCAACGCCACGGTTCGCAGACTATCTCTGCCCGGCCGCCTAGCCCATGCCTTCCCCCGCTCACGTCACCACCTTCTACAGCTTCAAGGGGGGCGTGGGTCGGAGTCTGCTGCTCGCCAACGTCGGTTGGCGTCTTGCTGAAACGCACAAGGTGCTGCTCTGGGACTTGGACATCGAGGCCCCCGGCCTGCACCGCATCCCGGCCCTGAAGCCGCCGCGGGTGAAGCGAGGGTTTCTCGAGTGGATCTCCGAGCACGGGAAAGACGACGGCCTATCGGAGACGGCGAAGAAGAGCCTTCGGGGACTCGTCTTGCCGGTGCCGAAGCGGCCGAAC
>JANRLG010000092.1:0-9873 GCA_033762835.1 Thermoanaerobaculia bacterium | reverse complement strand
GTTGCCGCCGAGATCGAAGAAGTTGTCGTCGAGCCCGACGCTCGGCAGCTTGAGCACGTCCTCGATGATCGCGGCGACCTTGGCCTCGGCCTCGGTGGTCGGCGCTTCGCGGCGGCCGGCACCGGAGTCGAGACCACGATCGTCCAGGGCCAGCAAAGCCCGCCGGTCGAGTTTGTTGTTGGGCGTCACCGGCATCCGGCCGGTCAGGAACACGAAAGTCGCCGGCACCATGTAGCCCGGCACCCGCGCCTTCAGGAACTCGCGCAGGGAAGCCGCGGTGGGCCGGATGGCCGAACTCGGCTCGGGCACCACGTAGGCCGCCAGGCGCTCTCCGAGCGGCCCGTCCCGGCGTAACAAGACCACCGCCTCGCGCACGCCCGGGGCCTTCGACAGGTGACCGATGATCTCGCCGAGCTCGATGCGGAAGCCGCGGATCTTGACCTGTTGGTCCGCCCGGCCGACGAACACGGCCTCGCCATTCGGCAGGTAGCGACCCAAGTCGCCGGTGCGGTAGAGGCGATCCGTCACCTCTCCGGTGGCCGGGTTGACGACGAATTTGGCCGCCGACAGCGCGGCGTCACCGAGGTAGCCGGCGGCGAGGTGGGGGCTGCGCACCACCAACTCCCCCACTTCGCCGATGCCCGCGACGGCGCCCCGCGGGTTCAAGACCAGGAGCTGCACGTCCTTCATGCCGCGACCGAGGGGCAAGACCTCGCGCCCCCGGTCCGCACCACCGTCGGCGGCAGGCTCCGGGAGGATCTCGTGGAAGCCCACGGCCCGTTGGGTTTCCGTCGAGCCGTAGAGGTTGACCACCGTGATGCTGGGGGCCAACTGACGCAAGCGGGCGACGTCCCGCCGGGTGAGCACGTCGCCGACCAGGAAGGCTCGGCGCAGGCTCGGTGCCGGGATCAGCTCGCCCGAGGACGGCCGCTCGGTCAAGATCTGGGCCATGGCCGGCGTCAGGTGAGTCACGGTCAGGCCTTCGCGCTCGAGCCAACCGGCCAGCCGGCCCGGGGTACCCATGTCCCGCGGGTCCGGCGCCACCAGCCGGGCGCCCAACCACAGCGGAGTGAACAGATCGCGCTGGAGCGGGTCGTGGGCCAAACCCGAGAGCATGGTGAAGCGATCGTCGCCGGTCAGCCCGAAGCGTTCCACCAGCCAGGGCAGGAAGTGCGAAAGCGGGCCGTGGCGGCCCATCACGCCCTTGGGTTTGCCCGTGGAACCCGAGGTGAAGGCGATGTAGGCGAGATCGTCCGGCCCCACGACCACCCCGGTCGGCGTCTCCGGCGCCCCTGCTCCCGGATCGCCCAGCGTTCCGGCGCGCTCGGCCTCGAAGTTCGGCAGCACCAGCTTGCCGGCGTAGGCCGGGAGCGTGAAGAGATAACTCTCGACCTCCGGGGGTACTTCCAGCCCGCCGCCGGCCAGGGTGATCAACACCTTCGGCTCGGCGATCTCGAGCATGTCGATGAGCCGTGAGGCCGGGTACGAGGGATCGAGCATGACGAACACGCCGCCCGCTTCGAGCGTCGCCAGCACCGCGAGGGGCAGGCGCGCCGTGCGCTGGGCGAAGATCGCCACCCGGTCGCCGCGTTCGACGCCCAGCTGGAGCAGGCGATGAGCCAGCCGGTTCACCCGCCGTTCGTACTCGCCGTAGGAGAACGACTCCTCCGGTCCGGCCAGGGCGATTCGGTCGGGCGCCGCCGCGGCCCAGCGGTGGAGGGCGTCGTGGACGGGGCCGTGCCAGGTGGCGTCGAGGGGGGTCGTCGGATCAGGCAAGAGCTCACGATCCGCCGGCCGCTCGAGAGCGAAGGCCGACAGCCGGGCGTCGGGTTCCGCTAAGGCTTGCGCCAGCACACCCACGTATTGGTCGAGCAGGCGGGCGAGGGTCGAGTCGTCGAACAAGTCGGCGTTGTAGCCGGCCGCGAGAGCCAAGCCGTCCGCTTCCGGACGGACCTGGAGCGTGAGGTCGTACTTGGCGGCCGGCTCGGGCGCCACCAGCCACTCAAGGCTCACGCCCGGCCACTCGAGGCTCACCCCCGGCCACTCCGCCGGAGTCGAGCTCGGCGTTTCCGCGACGCTGAAGGCGACCTGGAAGAGCGGGGTGCGGGACAGGTCGCGTTCGATCTTCAACTCTTCGAGGAGCAACTCGAAGGGCACCTCCGGGTGGGCCAGCGCCCCGGCCCGGGTCGCCTCGACGCGATCGACCAGCGTCCGGAAGCTCGGGTCGCCCGACAGGTCGGTGCGCAGCACGAGGGGGTTGCCGAAGGGCCCCGCCAGGTCCTGCGACTCCGGGCGGTGACGGCCCGTCACCGGCCAGCCCACGACCACGTCGTGTTCGCCGGTGAGCCGCGCCAGGAGCAGCTTCCAGGCCGTCAGCAGTACGCCGGGCAGGTCCACGCCGGTGTTGACCGCCAACGCCTGGAGCCCCGCCACGAGCTCGGTCGGCAGCGCCAGCTCGCGCTGGCCGGGGTGGAAAGCCCGGATGGCCGGGCGACTGCGGTCTAGCGGCAAATCGAGGCCCTGGGGGGCGTCCGCCAGGCGGTGCCACCAGTAGGACAGTTCGATGGCCCGTTCGCCGCTGGCCAGCCAGTCCCGTTGCCGGAGGGCGTAGTCGCCGTACTGGAGGACGGGCGGCGGCAGGTCGACCGGCGACCCGGTCGTCTCCGCGCGGTAGATCCGGCCGAGCTCTGCCAGCCACCGACGCAGGGTCCAAGCGTCGGCGACCAATTGATGGGCGGTGATCTCGAGCCGCTGGGTCGCGGGCCCCTCTTCGACCAGCTGGAAGGCCACGAGCGGCCCACGGACGAGGTCGAAGCTCACCGCGACGGGCGGCGTCTGCCGCTGCAGCTCGAGCGTGGACTCCGGCGCCACGATCTGCGACGTGTGGTGGCCGTCGGACACGAAGGTCGTGCGCAGCAGCTCGTGGCGCCCGGCGAGGACGCGGACGGCGCGCGCGAGCGCCGCGGCGTCCACCGGTCCACGCAGGCGCACCGCGAGGTGGAGCCGGTGAGCCGGGCTGCCGGGCTCGAACCGCTCCGCCAGCCACAGCCGCTCCTGGAGGGGCGACAAGGGCAGCGGGCCAGCGACCGTGCGCGGCAGCAGGGGCGGCGGTGTGCGCTCGACACGGCCGGCCTGGCGCGCCGCCTCCAGCGTCTCAGCGAGTTTCGCCACCGACCCGGCGGCGAACAACTCGGCCTCGGTGGGAGCCACCCCGACGGCCCCGCGCACCTGGGCGATCAGCTCCGCGGCCAGGGACGGGTGGACACCCAGGGCCGCGAAGTCGTCCTCGACGCCCACCCGTTCGCGCCCGAGCACCGCGGCGAAGGCCCGCGCGAGATTCTCCTCGAGCCACGAGCGTGGGGCGCCGGCCCCGGCGGACGGGGCGCCGGTCGCGATCTCGGGCTCGATCTTGGCGAGCGCCCGGCGATCGAGTTTGCCGTTGGGCGTCATCGGCAGCTGGCCGAGGATCACGAAGGCCGCCGGGACCATGTAGGCCGGCAGGCGCTCCTTGAGCCCGTCGCGCAGTTCCGCCACGGAGGGCGCCGGCTGGCCGGGGTCGGGCACCACGAAGGCCACCAGGCGCTCGCCCAGGGGGCCGTCCTTGCGCAGGATCAGGGCGGCTTCGCGCACCCCCGGCAGGCGGCTCAGTTGGCCGGTGATCTCCCCGAGCTCGATGCGGAAACCGCGGATCTTGACCTGCTGGTCCGCCCGGCCGACGAACACCGCATCGCCGTTCGGCAGGTAACGACCGAGGTCGCCGGTGCGATAGAGCCGGCGCTGGCCGCTGCCGACGAATTTGGCCGCGGTGGTCGCGGGATCGTCGAGGTACCCCTTGGCCAAGTGCGGGCTGCGCATCGCCAACTCGCCGACCTCGCCCAAGCCCGCGAGCTCGCCGTCGGGGCCGAGGACCAGGAGCTGGACATCCGCCATGGCGCGGCCGAGCGGCAGCACCTCGCGGGTCGTTTCTTCGACCCCGGGGGCGATCTGGTGGTAGGAAACCGCGCGCTGGGTCTCGGTCGAGCCATATAGATTGACCACGGTGATGCCCGGGGCGAGCTGGCGTAGGCGGGCGACGTCTTTGCGCGTGAGCACGTCGCCGACCAGGAAGGCCCGGCGCAGGCTGGGCACCTGGGGCGCCTCGCCGGTGGCCGGGCGCTCGGTCAGCACCTGGGCCATGGCCGGCGTCAGGTGCATCACCGTGATGCCCTCCGCCCGCAGCCAGGCGGCCATCAGCCCCGGCGTGCCGATCGCCCGCGGATCGGGCACGCAGAGAGTGGCCCCGAGCTGGATCGGGGTGAACAGATCGCGCTGGAGCGGATCGTGGGCGAGTCCGGAGAGCAGCGTGAAGCGGTCGTCCGAACCGAGCCCGAAGCGCTCCGCCATCCACGGCACGAAGTGCGTCAGCGGACCGTGGCGGCCCTCGATGCCCTTGGGTTTGCCGGTCGAGCCGGAGGTGAAGCCGATCACTGCCACGTCGTCCGGGCTCACCGGAATGCCTGGCGCGCCGTGCGTGCCTGACTCCGCCAGGGTCGCGCCCACGAGCACGCGCGCCCGGCCCACGAGGGCCGTGTCGAGCTCCGCGGGGAGGTCGCCGCCCGCTTCGAGGATCACGATCGCCCGCGGCGCCAGCATCTCGACCATCTCGACCAGGCGCGCCGTCGGATAACTGGGGTCGAGCATGGCGTAGGCGGCGCCCGTCTTGAGCACGCCGAAAACCGCCGCCGGCAGGTGCACCGAACGCGCCGCCCACACCACCACCCGGTCCCCGGGCACGACCCCGCCCGCGATCAGCCGATGGGCGATCGAATTGGCGTGGGCGTCGAGCTGCCGGTAGCTGACCTGCTCGGTGACACCGATCACCGCCAGACGGTCGGGATGGGCCGCGGCGCCCCGTTCGAGCGCCTCGTGAATGGCTCCGTACCAAGCCTCGGAGAGCGGGGCCTCCGGGTCCGGCAGCACCCGCGCGTCGCCGGGCAAACGCAGGTGGCAGTGATCGACCGGCTGCTCCGGCGCCGCTGCCACTTGCCCGAGCAGGCTCCGATACTGGGCCAGGAACCGCTCGATCGTGCTCGGATCGAAGAGATCGGCGTTGTAGACCGCTTCGATCCGGATCTCGTCGGTGGGCTGGACGTAGAGCGTCAAATCGAACTTCGACGGCATCTCGGGCGTGGCGAGGGCCTCGAGACGGACGTCGGGCAAATCGAGCGGCCGGCTGTCGGGCAGATTCAGCAGGTTGAAGAAGATCTGGAAGAACGGCGTGCGCGACAGGTCGCGCTCCGGCCGGAGCTCCGACAGCAACATCTCGAAGGGCACGTCCTGGTGGGCGAAGGCCCCGAGGGCGGTTTCCCGCACCCGCGCCACCAGCTCCCGGAAGCTCGGATTGCCGGAAACGTCCGTGCGCAGGACCAGGGTGTTCAGGAACATCCCGATCAGGCCCTCGACTTCGGCGCGGCCGCGGCCGGCGATGGGCGACCCCACGACGACGTCGTGCTCGCCGGACAGGCGGGCCAGCAGCAACTTCCAAGCGGCCAGCAGGACCATGAACAACGAGCCGCCCTCGTGGGCCGCGAGCGCCCGCAGGCGGTCCGAAAGCGCACGCGGGAAGGCCACCGAAACGTGGCCGCCGCGGTAGCTGCGAACCGCCGGGCGCGGCCGGTCGAAGGGCAGATCGAGGCCCGGAGGCGCCCCCGTCAACTGGCGCCGCCAGTACGCCAGCTGGTGCTCGCGCTCGGGGCCGGACAACCACTCCCGTTGCCACGCGGCGTAGTCACCGTACTGGATCGGCAAGGGTGCCAGCTCGGGCGACCGGCCCAGGCTGCGGGCTGAGTAAAACGCCGTGAATTCGCGGACGAGGATCGACACCGACCAGCCGTCGCAGATGCTGTGGTGGAGGTTCAGCTGGAGCAGCAGCTCGTCGTCGGCGGTGATCACCGCCAGCGCCCGCAGCAGCGGCCCGACTTCGAGGTCGAAGGGCGTTTGTGCGGCGTGGTCGAGCACGGCCAGCGACGCCGCCGCGCGGCGAGCCGGCGGCACGGAACGCAGATCCACCACCGGCAGGGCCACCGGGGCGGGCGGCGCGACGACCTGGAACGGCTGGCCGTCGCGGGTGACGAACGTCGTGCGCAGGGACTCGTGGCGCGCGGCCAGGGCGTCGAGGGCCGCGGCCAACACACTCAGATCCCAGCGGCCCACGAGACGCACCGCGAAGGGCATGTTGTAGGCCGCGGTGCCGGCTTCGATCTGCTCCAGGATCCACAGCCGTTCCTGGCTGTAGGACGCCGGTGTCGGGGACCCTGGAGGGCGTGCTCGCAGGCTTGGTGGCTGGATCGCAGGCTGATTCGAGCCCGTGGCCTCGAACGGCACCAGGGCGGCGACCACCGGGGCCAGGCCGCCCGGGGTGGGTTGTTGGAAGATCTCGCGCAGCGGCAGCTCGACGTGGAGCTCGTCGCGCACGCGAGAAACCAGGCGGGTGGCCCGCAGCGAATGGCCGCCCAAGTCGAAGAAGCTGTCTTCGACGCCCACCCGCGGGACCTCCAGCACCTCGGCGAACAGCGCGCAAAGGCGGGTTTCGAGCGGGGTGCGGGGCGCCACGTACTCGCGGGCCGTGGTGGCGGCCGCGGTGTCGCGGGCCAGGAGCGCCCGGCGGTCGATCTTGCCGTTGGGCGTCAGGGGCAACTCGGGCAGCGCGAAGAAGAAGCTCGGCACCATGTACTCGGGCAAGCTCCGGCGCAGGTGGGCGGCCAGCGTGGGCGCGAGCTCCGCCTCCGGCAGCACCGGCTCGGCCCCGACTTCGACCCAGGCCACGAGGACGCCCCCGGCGTCGTCCTTCTTGGCCACCACGGCCGCCGCGGAAACCGCCGGATGGCTCGCCAGGGCGGCCTCGATCTCGCCCAGCTCGATCCGGAAGCCGCGCACCTTGACCTGGTGGTCGAGGCGGCCCAGGTAATCGAGCCGACCATCGGGCAGGCGGCGCACGAGATCCCCGGTCTTGTACAACCGGCCGCCGGACTCGCCGAACGCGGCGGCGAACGGGTCCGGCACGAAGCGTTCGGCGGTGCCCCCCGGGCGGCCCAGGTAACCCCGCGAAATGCCGGCGCCGCCCAGGTAGAGCTCGCCGGGCACGCCGATGCCCACCGGCTCGAGATTCCGGTCGAGCAGGTGCACCGAGCTGCCGGCGATGGGCCGGCCGATGGTCGGCTCGCGGGAGTCGCCTCTCTCGAGACGCGCGATCGTCGAGTACGTCGTGTCTTCCGACGGTCCGTAGAGGTTGACCACGGAGGTCACCCCCGGGTGTTCGAAGACCCGGCGCACCAGGTCCCCCTTGAGCGGCTCGCCGGCCAGGTTGACCGTGCGCACCGCCGCCGGCAGGCCCGTCGAACGCACCAGCTCGGCCATCGCCGAGGGCACGGTGTTGACCAGGGTGATCCGGTCGCGGGCGGGCAGCGTGGGCAGCTCGAGGGCGTTTTTCGCCAAGACCACCGTGGCGCCCACCGCGAGCGGCAGGAAGAGCTCGAAGACCGACAGATCGAAGGACACGGAGGTGGCCGCCAGCACCACCGCCCGCTCCTCCGGCGCGAACTCGCGTTCGGCCCAGGCGAGCATGGTGGCGGCGTTCTGGTGGCTGATAGCCACGGCCTTGGGCCGCCCGGTGGAACCCGAGGTGTAGATCAGGTAGGCGAGATTCTCCGGCACAGGGCCGGCCGCTACCCACGAATCAACATCTCTCGGGGGGGCGGGTTCTTCGTCCTGCTCGTCGTCCAACCACAGGGCCGTGGCCGAATCCTCGAGACCGGCGCCCGCGATCACCCGTTCGGTCAGACCCGCGAGCGCCCGCTCGGAAAGCACCACCCGCGCCCCGGCGTCTTCGAGCATGAACGACAGGCGGTCCTCGGGATAGGCCGGATCGAGGGGGACGTAGGCGCCGCCCGCGCGCAACACGGCGAGGAGCGCCACGGGCAGCCGCGCGCCGCGTTCGAGACAGACGCCCACCAGCTGCTCCGGACCCACCCCAAGCGCCCGCAGCCGGGCCGCCAGCCGGCCCGAACGCGCCGCGAGCTCACCGTAGGACAGTTCCGCCTCCCCCACGATCAACGCCACCCCGTTCGGCCGCAGAGCCGCCTGGCGCTCGAAGGGTGCGTGCAGGAGGTCCCGGACGACCGGGAAGAGCCGGTCCGGATTGGCTCCGTGGAGCACCTCGGCGGCCTCCGCGGCGTCGAGCATGGGCAGCCGGGAAACTGCCACCGACGGGTCCGCGGCGGCGGCGCTCAGCACGGTCACGAGACGCCGCGCGAACCGTTCGGCAGTGGCCGGATCGAAGAGGTCGTGATCGAGCTCGAGGTTGAGCTCGATGCCCTCGGCCGTCTCGGTGGCGGCCAAGGACAGGTCGAATTTGGCCTTCTCGAGCCCCAGCTCCGCGGGCGAGAAGCGCAGGCCCTGCACCTCGAGATCCGCCCGCGGGTTGTTCTGGAGCACGAAGAAGACTTGGAACAGCGGCGTCGTGGCCAGCTGCCGGACCGCTCCGACCTCTTCCACCAGCCGCTCGAAGGGGACCTCCTGGTGGGCGTAGGCATCGAGGGCGGTTTCGCGCACCCGGGTCACCAGCTGCTCGAAGCTCGGGTCGCCGGCAAGATCCGTCCGCAAGACAAGGGTGTTGACCAGGAAGCCGATGAGGCCCTCGATCTCGCGCCGGTTGCGGTTGTCGATGGGCGAGCCGACGGCGAAGTCGTCCTGCCCGGTCAGCCGCGACACGAAGGTCGCGAAGCCGGCCAGGAGCGTCATGAACAACGTCCCGCCGGTGCGCCGGGTGAGTTCGACCAACTCGCGCCGGGTGGTGGCCGAGAGCCGGAAAATGCGGCGCAGCGCACGGCGCACGGGCACCGCCGGCCGCAGCCGGTCCGCCGGCAGCTCGATCACCGGCACGTCGCGCAGCTGCTCCCGCCAATAACTCAACAGGTGCTCGAGATAGGCCCCCGACAAGTGCTCGCGTTGCCATTCGGCGAAGGCCGGATACTGCACCGGCAACGGCTCCAGAGCCGCCGCCCCGCCGGCCCGGTAGAAGGCCAGGAAGTCGCGCACGAAGACCGGCATGGAGCCGCCGTCGGACACGATGTGGTGCTGCACGAGGATCAAGCGGTGGTGCTCCGGCGAGAAGCGGATCACCGTGGCGCGGATCAGCGGGCCGTGGGCGAGATCGAAGGGCGCCACGGCCTCCCGCCGGGCCAGCTCGGCGCCGAGTTTGGCCGCCCGCTCGGCCCCCACGGCGGCGACCACGGGCGCCAAGTCGACGACCGCGAAGGGCAGCCGCGGCGGCCCAACCACTTGGATCGGCAGGCCGGCTTCCTCGGCGAACACCGTGCGCAAGGCCTCGTGACGCTCGACGACGGCGACCAGCGAAGCGCGCAGCCGGGCGAGGTCGATCGGGCCTTCGATCGTCAGCGCAACCGGGATGTGGTACGCCGAGGACGTGCCTTCGAGGCGATCCAGGAACCACAGTCGCTGCTGAGCGAAGGACGCCCGGGGCCGGCCCTTGGGCTGGTAACCGCGCAGCGGGATGCCCGCCGCGGCGGGCCGCTCGGCGCGCTCCAACCACGCCGCCAGCAAGGCCGGGGTGCGCCGTTCGAAGAGCGCCCGCACGGGCACCGTGAGGCCGGTCTCCGCCGCCAAGCGCGAGGTCAGCCGGACGCCCAGCAGCGAGTGGCCGCCGAGGGTGAAGAAGTCGTCGTCGGCCCCGACGCGGGGCAGCTCGAGCACGGCGGCGAAGGCCTCGGCGACGCGACGCTCGAGATCGGAAGCGGGCTCGCGGTAGGCCGCCGATTCCATGCGCTCCGCGCGCGGCGCGAGCGCCGCCAAGGCCCGGCGGTCGAGTTTGCCGCT